>CAMKAE010000117.1 GCA_946410395.1 uncultured Clostridia bacterium | reverse complement strand
GTCGTTGATGATGCAGTAGATCTCGTATTTCGCGCCCACGTCGATGCCGCGGGTGGGCTCGTCGAGGATCATGATGTCCGGCTCGGCGTACATCCACTTGGCCACCAGCACTTTCTGCTGATTGCCGCCGGAAAGGTTGTTGACGTACTGTTCCACGGAGGGCGTCTTGATGCTCAGCTTCCGGCGGTATTCCTCCGCCTTGGCCTTTTCCATGTCCGCGTCGAGAATGCCGTGGCTGGACACGAACTCCAGCCGGGACAGGGTGATGTTGTGCTTGATGGAGTTGCTCAGCACCAGGCCGTCGCCCTTGCGGTCCTCAGTCACATAGGCCAGGCCGTCCTTCACGGCTTCGGTCACGCTGTTCAGGTGCAGCTCCTTGCCGTCCTTGAACAGCCGGCCGGAAATCTGGGTGCCGTACGCCCTGCCGAAAACGCTCTGGCACAATTCCGTGCGCCCGGCGCCGATGAGGCCGGCGATGCCCACCACTTCGCCCCTGCGCAGGTACAGGGACACGTCGTCCACCACCTTGCGCTCGGGGTACAGGGGGTGGTGGACGGTCCAGTTCCGGATCTCGAGGGAGACGTCGCCGATCTCCACGCCCTGCCTGGGCGGGAAGCGGTTTGTCATCTCCCGGCCCACCATGCCCTTGATGATCCGGGCCTCCGAGAAATCGTCGGTGGTCTTGTCCAGGGTTTCGATCGTATGCCCGTCCCGGATCACCGTGATGTGATCTGCCACATAGGCCACCTCGTTAAGCTTGTGGGAGATAATAATGGACGTGATGCCGCGGGAGCGCTTGAACTCCAGCAGCAGATCCAGCAGTTTCTGGGAATCGGCCTCTGTCAGGGAGGAGGTGGGCTCGTCGAGGATCAGCAGGCGCACGTTCTTGGCCAGCGCCTTGGCAATCTCCACCATCTGCTGCTTGCCGGTTCCGATATTCTTGATCAGCTCACGGGGGGAGTCTTCCAGGCCCACCATGCGCATGTATTTTTCAGCGTTAGCATAGGTCGCGTCCCAGTCAATGATGCCTTTGGCTTTGCGCTGTTCATTGCCGAGGAACATGTTTTCGGCGATGGTCAGATAGGGGACCAGGGCCAGCTCCTGGTGGATGATGACGATGCCCAGCCCCTCGGAATCCCGGATGGTCTGGAAGCGGCATTCCTGACCGTCGAACAGGATATCTCCTTCATACGTGCCATAGGGATGGATGCCGCTGAGCACCTTCATCAGGGTGGACTTCCCGGCGCCGTTTTCCCCGACCAGCGCGTGAATCTCCCCTTCTTCCACCTGGAGATTCACGTTGTCCAGGGCTTTGACGCCCGGGAATGTCTTGGTGATGCCCCGCATTTCCAGAAGGTTCATGCTATCATTCCCTTCGATCCGAATAAACAGGACGAAAGGGCGGTGTAAACCGCCCTTTCGCTGAAGCGGAAGCTGTTCCGCCTCATCATTGAAGGCCTGACGGTTCAAGGCCAGACTTTCATGCTTGGCTTGCCGGATTACAGGCCCAGATCCTCCAGCGTATAGTAGCCGGAATCGATCAGCAGCTCGGTGTAGTTGTTGATATCGGCGAACACAGGATCGCACAGGAAGGAGGGCACGATCTTCACGCCGTTGTCATAGGTCTCGGTGTCGTTGATCGGCACTTCGTCCTCGAGCAGGTAGGCATTCACCATCTCCACGACCTTGGCGGCCAGGGTCCGGGTGTCCTTGAACACGGACATGCTCTGCTTGCCGGCGATGATGTTCTTCATGTTGGCCTTGTCGCAGTCCTGACCGGTGATCACCGGGAAGCTCTCCAGCGGGCAGCCGGCGGCTTCCAGGGAGTTGGCAATGCCCATGGCCAGGGAGTCGTTGGGGCTCAGCACCAGGTCCGGGAAGGTCTTGTCGGTGTAGGCCTTGGCCAGCAGGTTGTCCATGCGGGCCTGGGCGTCATCGGTGCCCCAGCCCAGGATGGCGCAGGTCTGGAACTCGGTCTCGCCGGAGGGAACGACCAGCTTGCCCGCCTCGATGTAGGGCTTCAGGGCGTCCATGGCACCGTTGTAGAAGAACAGGGCGTTGTTGTCGTCGGGAGAGCCGGCAAACACTTCCATGCGGTAGGTCTTGCCGTCGTCCGCGTCGAGCTCCAGCTTCTGGATGATGAAGTCAGCCTGGATCTCGCCAACCTTGTAGTTGTCGAAGGTGGCATAGTAGTCCACGGCGTCGGTGCCCATGAGCAGACGGTCATAGGCGATCACCAGGATGCCGTTCTCCTTGGCCTTGGCCAGAACGTCGCCCAGCGCACCGCCGTCGATGGAGGCAACAACCAGCACCTTGCAGCCGTTGGTGATCATGTTCTCAATGTCGGCAACCTGGGTCGCCACGTTGTTGGCGGCATAGGTCAGCATGACCTCATAGCCGTTTTCCTCAAGTTCCTTCTTCATGTTTTCGCCGTCTTGCACCCAGCGCTGCAGGTCCTGGGTCGGCATGGACACGCCAACCTTCTCGGCCAGGGCGCTGACGCAGGCCAGCATCATGACCAGCGCGATGAACAGAGCAACAAACTTTTTCATAGGGCATCTCTCCTTTTCTATTTTCATGGCTTCTGCCATGGTATACAACGGTACGACGAAATCGCCCAAAAAGAGAAACACGTCTTGATGGCTCTGATGCTATTGACTCTCTCTGATATCCGAGCAGAGTGTACCGCACGAAAACGCGTTTGTCAAGCGGAGAGCAGGTTGATTTTTCCATTGAATTAGGTTAATTTTTCCTTGATTTGCTCATCCGTTGCTCAATTCTCTTCTCCCCTCGCTTTCGGGCGCTGCGCGCGAGGACAGTTCGGTCCGTCCCGCCGCGCCGCTTTCCGGCCAAAACCGGTTGCGCTTTTCGCCCGGATTTGCTATCATAGCTGCAGCCTGGACAAGCTGTCCGATCCGGAGAGGAGACTCGGCGTATGAAATCGATCCTGATCAAGGACACCACGCGGGAGGAACGCGAGAAGATCGTGCATCAGGCGCTCTGGGGCGCCTGCGGCATCGACTGCGAGTTCTGCTCCGGGTGCGACAACCGGGGCGGCGGCCGGACAGAGACGCTGTACCGGGATTACATTGACGGAAAGCGGGAGATCCGGGAGATCAACACGCAGTACAGCGCGCCGCTCGTGCGGGGGTAAGTCCCGGGAAAGCGCGCGGGTTTCACCGCTTCTGCCGCTGAGGGAAAGGAGCACTGCCATGACCATGCAGCAGGACGTCCGGTCCCCCCGGCGCTTTGGCCTGACCGGCAACGCGCTGAAGGTGATTGCCATCATCGCCATGACCGTCGATCATCTCGCGTGGATGGGCATTGAGGAGTACAGCCAGGCAGAAAATGCGCTGCAGATCATGCTGCACAGCTTCGGACGGCTGCGCTGGCTGGGCAAATTCTTCTACTGGTATTACCCCGCGCACATGGCCCTGATCGGCCTGATCATTCACGTGTTCCCGGCCTGACGGGCCATCCTTCCGGCAAACCGGTGCCGGAACCGTATCGGGAGAGGTTAAGATGGAACTGGAAAAGCTCGCGCACAATCTGACCGTCTGCAAAGTGGCGGATCTGTCGGAAATCACCACGGATACGGACTTCTGCTTTATCGCGAAGACAGACGAGGAGTTCTCCCTGGTCTGCAAAACGGAGGACACGCCGCCCCGGACGATCGCGCGCGACGACGGATGGCGCGCTTTTCGCATTCGCGGCGTGCTGGATTTTTCCCTGATCGGCATACTCTCGAGACTGTCCGGCATTCTGGCCGCGCGCGGGATCGGCATCTTTGCGGCATCGACGTACAACACGGATTATATCCTGGTAAAGGAAGAAAACTTTGAGCGGGCGCTGGCGGCGCTGGCTGACGAAGGATACACGATCGTGTGACCCCCAACCGACCGGACAGGAGGCTGCTGTATGGAATTCATCATCCGCGACAACCGCATCTGGTTCACCCGGGCCGGGGAGACCGGCGTCGTCAGCGTGCCCGCGGAGGGCTGCATCCGCTTTCAGGCCACCGCTTCCCCGAAGCTCGAGCTGCAGGACTGGACCCTCCTCCCCCGGGAGACCCCCGCGGAGATCTGGCGGGACGGGGAGGACGTGTATCTGCGCACCGGCCCGCTGAAGGTCTGGTTTGAGCGGTGGGGGCGCGTCACCTACTATGTGAACGAACGGGTGATCCTCCGGGAGCAGCCCGAGATGACCTTCACCACCGGCTACCGCAACTACCGCAGCGTCGGCAGCGGCCTGTGGGCCATGCGCGCCTCCTTTGAGCCCTGCGAGGAGGAGCAGTTCTTCGGCCTGGGCCATGAGCGGATCAACGTGTTCAGCAAGAAAGGCTGCACAGTGGACCTGCGCCACCTGAACACGAAGGCGACGATCCCCTATGTCTACTCGTCCCTGGGCTACGGCTTCCTGTGGAACATGCCCTCGACCGGCACCGTGGAGCTGGGCATGAACCGGACCCGCTGGAAGAGCGACTGCGCAAAGGCCATGGACTATGTGGTCATCGCCGGCAGCCCGCGGGAGGCCTGCGCAAAGCTGGCGGACCTCACCGGACACGCGCCGATGATCCCGGAATACGCGCTGGGCTTCTGGCAGTGCCGCCTCCGCTACGAGCGGCAGGAGGACGTGCTGGCCGTGGCGCGCAGATACAAAGAGCTGGGCGTGCCCCTGTCGGTGATCATCGTCGACTATTTCCACTGGACCGAGCAGGGAGACTACCGCTTCGACCCGGCGTACTGGCCCGACCCGAAGGCCATGGCGGAGGAATTGCACCGGATGGGCGTCCGCCTGATGGTCTCCATGTGGCCCACCATCAACGAGCACAGCGAGAACTACCACTACATGCTCGAGCACAACCTGCTGATCCAGACAGCCTCGGGCAGCAACCGGGTCTTCGACTTCTACGGTCCGCAGGCGGAGATCGATCCCACCAATCCGGAAACCCGGCGCTATGTCTGGCAGCGGCTGAAGGAGAACTACCTGGACAACGGCGTGGACCTGCTCTGGTTCGACGAGGCCGAGCCGGAGATCCACCCGGAGCACTTCGACAACCTGATCCTCTACGCCGGCCGCGGGGACGAGGCCGGGCTACTCTACCCCTACTGCTACGCCCAGCTGGTCTGGGACGGGATGAAGGCCATGGGCCGGGAGGACGTCATCACGCTCTCCCGCGCGGCCTACACCGGCGCCCAGCGCTTCGGCACCCTGGTCTGGTCCGGGGACATCCTGTCCTCCTTCGAGAGCCTCACCGAGCAGATCAAGTCCGGCCTGAACATGGCCCTGTGCGGCCTGCCCTGGTGGAACACCGACATCGGCGGCTTCTACGGCGGCAACATCGAATCGGAATACTTCCGGGAGCTGATCGTCCGCTGGTTCCAGTACGGGGTCTTCTGCCCCGTGATGCGCCTGCACGGCAGCCGGGACGGCCACGACCGGACCCGGGACATCAAGGA
The DNA here is from genome assembly GCA_946410395.1 of uncultured Clostridia bacterium. Classification (GTDB taxonomy): domain Bacteria; phylum Bacillota; class Clostridia; order Christensenellales; family Aristaeellaceae; genus RUG11272. Next base: position 1,601 of record CAMKAE010000117.1, on the reverse strand, counting down.
GCCCACCGGCGGCGACAACGAGATCTGGAGCTTCGGCGAGCGGAACCTGCCCATCCTCCGGGACCTGATCGCCCTGCGGTACCGGCTGATCCCCTACATTTCGTTCCACATGAAAAAAGCCTCCGAGACCGGGGCCCCGGTCATGCGGCCGATGTTCTTCGACTTCCCGGAGGACCCCGTGTGCTGGACCACCGGGGACCAGTACATGTTCGGGGACGACATCCTCTTCGCGCCCATCTCCGTACAGGGGCAGACCGAGCGCCGGGTCTACCTGCCCGCGGGCGACTGGACGCTGACGAAGGACAATTCCCGCCATCCCGGCGGCGGCTGGGTCACCGTCCGCGCGGAGATCCATGAGTTCATCGCCTTTGTCCGGACCGGGGCCGAGGTGCTGTCGGCCTTCGCCTCCGCATGACGCAGTGAAGGAGCTTTTCCAGGCATGCGTGTTTCCCGTCCGTATTCCCTGACGGAGGGTCCGCTGCTCCCGGCCATCGTCCGGTTCAGCGTCCCTCTGATGCTTTCCAATATCCTGCAGGTTTTGTTCAACATGTCCGACATCGCCGTCGTCGGACGCTTCGCGGGGCCGGAGGCGCTGGGCGCGGTAGGCTCCACCGCCATCCTGGTCACGCTGTTCACCGGCTTTCTGATCGGCATGGGCAGCGGCGTGAACGTGGTCACCGCGCGCTATCTGGGCGCGAAGCGGGATCAGGATGTCACCGAGACCGTGCACACCTCCGCGATCCTGCTGCTGATCACGGGCATCCTGCTCCTGGCGTTCGGCTTTGCGTTCACGCCCGCCCTGCTGCGGCTGCTGGGGACAAAAGCGGCGCTGCTGGACGGGGCTGTCCGCTACCTGCGCATCTATCTGCTCGGGATGCCGGCCCTGGCGATGTTCAACTTTGGCAACGGCGTGCTGTCCGCATCGGGGGACACGCGGCGACCGCTGCTCTTCCTCTCCGTCGCCGGCGTGCTGAACGTTGTGCTGAACCTGCTGTTCGTGATCGCGTTTGAGATGGCGGAAGCGGGCGTCGCGCTGGCCTCCGCCGTCTCCCAGTATGTGTCCGCCGGTCTGATCCTGCTCTCCCTGGCCCGCCGCCCCGAGTCCATCGGCCTTCACCGCGCACAGCTGCGGCTGAACGGGCGGAAAAGCCGCCAGGTCCTTTCGCTTTCCATACCCTCCGGCCTGCAGAACGCGATCTTTGCCATCGCCAATCTGTTCATCCAGGCAGGCGTCAACACCTTTGACGCCGTGGTGGTGGAGGGCAACGCGGCTGCGGCCAACGCGGACGCCCTGGTCTATGACGTGATGGCGGCCGTCTATATGGCCTGCTCGAGCTTCATGAGCCAGAATTACGGCGCGGGGCACCGGGAGCGCGTGAGAAAGAGCTATCTGCTCTGCCTGGGGCTCTCCTTCGGCATCGCGGCCGTCATGAGCGCGCTGCTGGTGGTCTTCGGCAGGACCTTCCTGGCCCTCTTCACCAAGGATGCCGGGGTGGTGGAAGCCGGCCTGACGCGGCTGCGCGTCATGGGCTGCTCCTACGCTTTCTCCGCGCTCATGGACTGCACCATCGCCGCCTCCCGGGGGCTGGGCCGCAGCCTGG
>CAMKAE010000116.1 GCA_946410395.1 uncultured Clostridia bacterium | reverse complement strand
TTCCATTCGACGCGCAGGCCGCCGCTTCCTCCAAGGTCATCGCATTTTCCAGCGAAAAAGCGCCGCTGACCGCCCGGAGCAGGAAGCGCATGTGGGCCGGGCAGCCGCACAGGCGGCCCAGGTCCTCGCACAGGGAGCGGATGTAGGTGCCCCGGCCGCACACGACGGTCATCATCACGCCGTGGCGGGGCGTCTCCCCGTGGAGCGTGATGCGCTCGATATGCACCGGCCGCGGCGTCGCCTCGACCGCCTCCCCGGCCCGGGCCAGCGCGTAGAGGCGCTTGCCGTCCCGCTTTACCGCGCTGTAGATCCCGGGGCGCTGCAGGATGTCGCCGGTGAGCGCGTCCGCCGCCGCCCGGATCTGCGCCAAAGTCGGGTATGTGTCCCCGCGCGCGGTCACGCGCCCCTGGGCATCCTGCGTGTCGGTCTCGCAGCCGAAGGCGCACTCCGCCACGTAGACCTTTTCCTTGTCCGTCAGCAGGTCGAAGAAGCGGGTGGCCTGGCCGACCATCACCGGCAGCACGCCGGCGGCCTCAGGGTCCAGGGTCCCCGCGTGGCCCACGCGGCGCTCGCCGGTGAGCCGCTTCACCGCCGCCACCACCGCGGCGCTGCTCATGCCCGGGGGCTTGAGGATGTTCAGATAGCCGTTCATGCATCTCCCCCGTCCACAGCCGCACAGAGACGCTGCGCGATGCGCTCCGCCGCCTCCGCCAGGGGCAGGTCGAGGATGCAGCCGGCCGCCTGGGCGTGGCCGCCGCCCCCGAAGGCCGCCGCAATGCCGCTGACCGTGTCCGGCTTCACCGCGCGCAGGCTGACCTTGACCCGGCCGCCGTCCTCGCGCAGCAGGGCCGCCATGCGCACGCCCCGCACCGCCAAGCCGCGGTTCACCACGGTGTCCGCGTGCTCAGTCAGCGCGCCGCAGTCGGCAAAGTCCTGTCCGCTCAGAGTCATCACCGCGACCTCGCCGCCGTGATACAGGCGCATGCGCTCGATCGCGCGGCCCGTCAGGCGCACCTGGGCCTCGGGCTGAACCACGAAGAGCGCCCGGTTCATGTCCGCTAGGGGCAGGCCCGCCTCCACCAGCTCCGCCGCCACCCGGAAGGTCTCGCCGGTGACGTTGCCGTAGCTGAAATTCCCGGTGTCGGTGGCGATGGCCGCGTAGAGGCATCCCGCCAGCGCCCGGTCCAGGGGCACGCCCAGCGCTCCGAGCAGCTCGCGCAGGATCAGCCCCGCCGCCGGGGCGTCCCCGTCCACGCAGTTCACCCGGCAGTAGCGCGGGTTGGTCTCGTGGTGGTCGACCTGGCAGCTGTCGGCGCAGACCGCGGACATGCGCGCAAACCAGCCCTCCCCCAGCCGGGACGGATCCGACACGTCCACCGGGCAGAGCAGGTCAAAGCGCTCCGTCTCCCCGAGGCTGTCGAAGGCCCGGACGCTGTCGGCGCCGGGCAGCATGGCCACCAGGGCCGGCACCTTGTCCCGGCAGAAGACTTCCGCGCGCTTCCCCAGGCGGAGCAGCGCCAGGCGCAGGGCCAGGGCCGTGCCGACGGCGTCGCCGTCCGGGTTCAGATGGCAGCACACCGCCACCGAGCCGGCCTGCCGCAGCACGGCCGCGACCTCCGCGATTCCCTCACGCATCGCCGTTTTCCTCCTCGGGCGGCGGAAGCTGATCGGCCCCGACGTCGTGGAGCACCTTCGCGATGTGCGCCCCGTAGGCGATGTTGCGGTCCTCCTGGAAGATCAGCTCCGGGCTCTGCCGGATGATCATCTCCTTGGCCAGGCTGTGGCGGATGAAGCCCGACGCGCTCTTCAGGGCGTCCATCAGCGGATGCCGGCGCTCCTCCTCCAGCACGGACACGAAGATCTTCGCGTAGCGCAGGTCCCGGGTGACCTCCGCCCGGGTGATGGAAAAGGTCCCGTCGATCCGGGGGTCCCGGACCTCCTCGCGGATGATCCGGTCCACTTCCCGCCGCACCTCCTCGGAGATGCGGTCGATGCGGTTGTAGCTTGAACGGTTGGTTGGCATGGTGTTCTCCTTTGTCCGGTCATAGTTCTTCGGTTCTGTAATGGGTATAGCCCTCGTAGGCATAGCTGGCGTCCACGCCGTGCATGAAGACCGCCCGGTCCGACACCCGGTCCGTCAGGGCATCCCGCAGCAGCAGGCGGAGCTCCGTGTCCCGGACCGGGCTGCGCTCCATCGCGGCCATGTAGTCCTCCCGGTCGATGCGGCTCCAGTCCACCGTCTGTCCCAGCGCAGCCCGGAGCATCGCGTCGAGCCAGACGCGCCCGGCCCGCCCGTTGCCCTCGAGGAAGGGGTGCGCGATGTTCATCTCCACATACTTCGCGACGATCTGGTCAAAGGTCTCCTGCGGCATGGCGCTGATCTGCCGCAGGGCGTCGTCGAGGTACAGCGCCGAGGCGAAGCGGAAGCCGCCCTTAGCCAGGTTCAGGGTGCGGGTCTGCCCCGCAAAGTCGTAGATTTCCTCAAAGAGCCAGCGGTGAATGCGCTGCAGCCCGGCATAGGTGCCGACCTCGAAGGTGTCCAGGATGTGCTCATCCCACAGGCGGCGCGCCTGCCGCTTGCTGATGCGCTCCTCCTCCAGCTGAAAGGCCAGGCCATCGAGGCCGTGTTTGTTGGGCAAAGGCATGGGACGGCCTCCTTTCCGGCTTGCACTTAGGAACATTTCCCGCCTCAGAGCGACCAAAGGTTCCCTAATGTAAGAATCTGCTTCACCACGAACCCAGGTTGAGAAAGTAATCCCTGCGCGTGTCCAGGATGCGCAGGACAGACACGCAGTCCGTCACTTCGTAGACGATCCAGTAGTGCCCGGAGACCAGCACCCGGGCTTCGGTTTTCCTGCCGGTCTTCTCCTGCAGAGATACGCCGAGCATCGGCTGGGCAGACAGCTTGCGGGCGTCCGCAACGATCCCGGCCGTGACCCTGCGCGCCGCGTCCGGGTTTTTCAGCACGCCGCCGATGTACCGGCGGATCTGTTCCAGGTCCTCCCTGGCCTGGGGCGAATAACGGATTCTCACAGCGAGCCCCCGAATTCACGGAGGATTTCTTCCTCCTCAATCCAGTCCGCGTCCGCGCGCACGGACGAGCGCCCTCTTCCGATCTCCTCAAACAGCTTGTCGAGCGCCCACTGCCGCAGCATCTCCTGTCCGGACTGGGTCATTCCGACGGGGATCCGCTCCTCGTTCAGCGTCCGCTGCAGCAGCATGTTGACCGCGTCCGTCATGGTCAGCCCATCCTTGGCGAAGATCCGCTCCGCCTCCGCCTTGATCTCCGGGTTGATCCGCATCTGGAAGGTCGCGGTCTTGGGCGCCGTGGTCACGTTCAGGTCTGTCATGTTCATCACCCCGGGGTCATTGTACCGGATCAAGCCCAGCTTGTCAATACATTGTCACTACTTCGCAAAAGGACCGGGAGGCCATTGCGCTCCCGGTCCTGCCGTTTCGTGTGTTTACCGCGGGATTTCCTCCATGATCAAGCACTTCTTCATGGTTCTCATCTCTCCGGCGTCAGTTGAGGCGCGCATGCCGGCCGGTCGCGGCCAGGCTGTCGATGTCGGCATAGGCGTTCTGGAGCGCTTCCTGGTGATACTGCCAGTATCCGTTGTATACCTCTTCCGTGATCCCCTTCTCGTCCCATTCCCGCAGGACATCACCGGTGCGGCGCCCCTTCTCCTTTGCGTAGCGCTCGATCAGAAAGAGAAAGAATTTCATCTCATCCGTCATCACAGTTCACTCCTGATGAATGCCGAATTGCGGGGATCGCCGGTGACCCGCTCCGCCTCCCACATGTCGAAGACGGCACGGTCGGAGAACTCCCACATGGCCAGATCCGCGTCCTCCAGCATGGCATGGGTGTCGGAGGAGAGGAAAGCCCGGGCGGCTTCCATCTGGTCCATGGCGTATTTGTCCATAATCATCCGGATCACGTTCTTGTTGTAATAATCCAGGGAATAGCTCGGGATCCTGGTCACAGGCGGATCACCTCTTTGCAGTGAAGCAGCCTGATTGCCGCTTCCGTCTTGAAGGTATACTGGTCTTTCAGCTTCTGCGGGAGCAGGCGTTTGACCGCCTCGGCCTCATCATACATGCCGTCCAGATAGAGATCGATGACCGGCATGGTCTGGTCGTTGGCAACCGGCCCGCAGATGAGATCCCACAAGTCCGTCGGGGCCCTTCCCTTTCTGCACTGCGTCACAAAGCGGAGCCATTCGCCGCCAAGTTCAGTGAAGCGAAGAACGTTCAATGCCTGCATTTTTTCATCATCTGCCTCGTAAACGGAGACAAACGCATCCTTCTGCTTCAGCCGCAGCGCCGTTCTTCGCGCCCATTTGGCGGCCTGATCAAAATCGGAGGTCGTGTAAAAGCCCCTTCCGAAGTCCAGATCCCGCTGTACTCTCAGCAGACGCGGTTCCCGGACCGCCACATTGCTTCCGTGATACAGGATCATCCACCGCACCTCGCTTGTACCAAATCAGCATCCCGACGTCTTCTCTTTCCAAATCACGGCCGGAGGATGCAGCTCACTCCGGCCGTGTCGTGAATAGTTCTTACCGCGGGATCTCCTCCATGATGAAGCACTCGACCACGTCGCCGACCTTGATGTCGTTGTGGCCTTCCAGGCTCATGCCGCACTCGTAGCCAGCGGCCATCTCGCGGACGTCGTCCTTGAGGTGGCGGAGGCTGGAGAGCTTGCCCTCGTGCACGACCACGTTGTCGCGCAGCAGGCGAACCTGGGCGTTGCGCTGCACCTTGCCGTCGGTGACATAGCAGCCGGCGATGATGCCCGCGCCGGTGATCTTGAAGACATTGCGGACCTCGGCGTGGCCCAGCAGCACCTCGCGGTACTCGGGGGCCAGCAGGCCCTTCATGGCCAGTTCCATGTCCTCGATCGCCTTGTAGATGACGGTGTAGAGCCGCACGTCGACCTTTTCCTTCTCGGCCTGGGCCCTGGCGGAGGCGTCGGGGCGGATGTTAAAGCCGATGATGACCGCGTTGAAGGCGGCGGCCAGGTTGACGTCGTCCTTGGTGATGGCGCCGGCGGCGGCGTGGAGCACGCGCACCTTGACCTCGTCGTTAGAGAGCTTCTCCATGGCCTGCTTGACGGCCTGGACGGAGCCCTGCACGTCGGCCTTGATGATGAGGTTGAGCGTGGTGACCTTGCCGGCCTCCAGGCTGGAGAACAGGTTCTCCATGCTGACCTTGCCCAGGTTGGCCTCGCGGGACGCGCGGATCTTCTCCCGGCGCTCGTCGGCTACCTGACGGCTCAGGTGATCGTCGCCCACGGCGATGAGCTCGTCGCCGGCGTCCGGGACCTCGTCAAAGCCCATGATCTCCACGGGCATGGCAGGACCGGCTTCCTTCACCTTGTCGCCGCGGTCGTTGATCAGCGCGCGGACGCGGCCGGAGGCCAGGCCCGCGACGATGTTGTCGCCCACGCGCAGCGTGCCGTTCTGGATCAGCACCGTGGCCAGCGGGCCGCGGGCCTTGTCCAGCTTGGCCTCGATGATGACGCCGCGGCCCAGGCGGTTGGGGTTGGCCCGCAGCTCCATGGTGTCGGCCTGCAGCAGGATCATCTCCAGCAGCTCGTCCACACCCTGGCCGGTCTGGGCAGACACCGGCACCATGATGGTGTCGCCGCCCCACTCCTCGCAGACCAGGCCGTAGGAGGTTAGGTCCTGCTTGACGCGCTCGGCGTTGGCCGCGGGCTTGTCCATCTTGTTGATGGCAACGATCAGCGGCACCTCCGCCGCCTTGGCGTGGTTGATGGCCTCGATGGTCTGGGGCATGACGGAGTCGTCCGCCGCGACCACCAGCACCGCGATATCCGTGGCCTGGGCGCCCCGCATCCGCATCGCGGTGAAGGCCTCGTGGCCGGGGGTGTCCAGGAAGGTGATCTGCCGCCCGTTCACCTTGACGGTGTAGGCGCCGATGTGCTGGGTGATGCCGCCGGCCTCGCCCGCGGTGACCTTGCTCTTGCGGATGTAGTCCAGCAGGGAAGTCTTGCCGTGGTCGACGTGGCCCATGATCGTGACCACCGGGGGCCGCTCCACCAGGTTCTCCTCGGTATCCTCGACGTTCTCCTCCACCAGCTGGTCCTCAGCGGTGCGCTCGGCCTTGCGCTCGAGCGTCACGCCGAACTCGGAGGCCACCAGGAAGGCGGTATCGAAGTCGATCTCGGAGTTGATGGTGGCCATGTTGCCCAGGATCATCAGCTTCTTGATGATCTCGCCGGCGGTCTTGCCGATGCGCTCCGTCAGGTCGCGGACCGTGATGGTGTCGCCGGACATGTAGGCCGTCTCGATCTTGATGGGCGCCATGGTCTGCTGCACGCTGACCTTGCGCCGGGCGCGCTTGCCGCCGCGGATCACGTCGTCGTCATAGCCGCTGGAATAGCTGTTGGCGCGGGCCTCCTGCTTGCGGTTGCGGGCCACGTGCTCCGGATCGTGCTGGCGCTGATAGTTCTTCTTGTTCGGATCGTAGTTGGAGACGCGCTCCTTCTCCACGGTCGGGACCAGCTCGGGGCCGCGGCCGCGGCCGCTGGTGGGACGTCCGCCGCCCATGGGACGGGGTCCGCCCTGCGCGGGACGCTGCCCGCCGAAGCCGCCGGGCCTGGGCGCGCCGCCCTGTGCGCCGGGTGCGGGACGCCCGTAGGGGCCCTGCTGTCCGCCGGCCGGACGGCCGTAGCCGCCCTGCGCGCCGGGTGCGGGACGCCCGTAGGGGCCCTGCTGTCCGCCGGCCGGACGGCCGTAGCCGCCCTGCGCGCCGGGCGCGGGACGCCCGTAGGGGCCCTGTCCGCCGGCCGGACGGCCGTAGCCGCCCTGTGCGCCGGGCGCGGGACGCCCGTAGGGGCCCTGTCCGGCAGGCCGGGGCGCATTCTGAGCCGCGGGCCTGGGCATGCGGATCACGTTGGGCGCGGGGCCCACGGGCCGCTGCGGCGTCACGACGTCGCCGGGCCGGGCCACGATCTGGCCGATGGCGGGCTTGCGGGGCGCTTCGGGCTTGGGCGCGGGCTTCGCAGCGGGCTGCGGCGCGGGCTTTTCGGCAGGC
>CAMKAE010000115.1 GCA_946410395.1 uncultured Clostridia bacterium | reverse complement strand
ACCAACTGGCTCAACAGCGAGGAGCGGCGGAGAAATAACCAATAAATAGTACGAAGTACTATTTAACACCATGAATGAAAACACTCCGTTTTTTTCAGTAAACCTGGAGGATTGAGACCGGGTCCGCCGCCGATGAAGCGGGAAGGCGTTGACGCCCTCCCTTTTTTGGTGCCTTGTTCCGGATTATCCGCGGCGCAATGCAGGAATTTCATACCCCCGCCGGTTGACACGCACGGAACCGGGAATCATAATTGAATGTGACAGACAGCCGTTTTGCGACCGACTGCGTCTTCCGCCGGAAGAGGCTTTTTTCGCAGAGATGAGGAGGAGATCACCGTGAGAAAGATCCTGCCGCTGACCCTGATGCTGCTTTTCCTGAGCTTGCTGGCGGGTGCTGCCGGGGCTGAGGTGAATTGGACCGGCCGGGAGTGGGACGGGGACATCGAGGCCGGGAACAACGACATCGTCGCCATCGGGCGCGAGCCGGCCCGGGTGGACTCGATTCCCTTTGCTGACGCGCAGGACGCCCGGCGCGGCGCCGAGGAATACGCAAAGGAGCTGTCCCCCTGGTATCTGCTGCTGAGCCAGACGGAGTGGGACTTCGCGTATTTTGAGAGCCCGGACGCGCTGGCGAAGAGCCCGGAGGCCGGGTTCTGGGCTTTGGACTACGACGCCTCCAGCTGGGACAAAATCGCGGTGCCCTCCGTCTGGCAGACCGAGGGGTATGACCACCCGATCTACACCAATACCACGCAGAAGTTCGCCCGTAATTTCGGCAACGAGGGCATCGGCTATCCCCGGGATCTGCCTAAAGCGCCCACGGTCTACAACCCGGTGGGCCTCTATCGGCACAGCTTCACCCTGCCCGCGGACTGGGAAGGGCGCAGGGTGTACATCGACTTTGAGGGCGTGGACGCCGCCATGTACCTGTGGGTCAACGGCTGCCGGGTCGGCTACGCGGAGGACAGCTTCACCACCCATGAGTTTGACATCACGGACGATGTGATTCCCGGCGGGGAGAACCTGATCGCCGTGGAGGTGCTGCGCTGGTGCGACGGCAGCTGGATCGAGGACCAGGACATGTTCGACCTCTCCGGCATTTTCCGGGACGTGTACGTCTATGCGACGCCGCAGGTGCGGGTGCGGGACTTCGCGATCGTCACCGACTTTGACGAAACCTTCACCGACAGCACACTGCTGGTGGACGTCTTCGTGCGCAATTACACGGACGCGCCGCAGCGCGCCGCCCTGACCCTCAGCCTGCTGGACGCGGAGGGGAAGGCGGTGCCCCTGACGGACGCGCAGGCGGAGACGGAGCTCGCCCCGGGACAGGAGACCTGCCTGTCCTTCGCGGTGCCCGTGACGGCGCCGCGCAAGTGGAGCGCGGAGGATCCTTACCTCTATACCCTCCTGATCGAAGAGACCACGGAGGCGGGCACGGTGTACGAGGGATACCGCGTGGGCTTCCGCAAGATCACCTACAAGACCACGGAGAGCGGCTGGTATGAGGACGCGCCTACGGATCACGACCTGATCCGCATCAACGGAAAACCCATCATGTTCCGCGGCGTGGACCGGCACGAGACCCATCCGGACCTTGGCTACGCGCTGACCCGGGAGGTGATGGAGGAAGACCTGCGCATCATGCTCGAGAACAACATCAACGCCGTGCGCACCTCCCACTACCCCAACAATCCCTACTGGTATTACCTCTGCGACAGGTACGGCATCTATGTGGTGGACGAGGCCAACATCGAGTGCCACAGCAACATGACCGCGGAGAACCAGCGGTTGACGGACTATCTCTCCACAGCCATCATCGACCGGGAGTACAGCATGGTGCGCCGGGACCGCAACCACGCCTGCGTGGTGATGTGGAGCCTGGGCAACGAGAACAAGAACCCGGAGATCCTGCGGACCATCCTCGTGGCGCCCTACCCGGACCCGGAGGGTACGGAGCGGGTGCTGCATGCCTACACCAAGGATCGCCCGTGGCACTATGAGCAGGCCCGCGACATGGTGGAGACGGGCATCGACGTGAAGAGCGGCATGTACGCGCTGCCCGGCGAGCTGGTCGCTCACGGGGAGGCCGACGGCCCCCTGCCCATGATCGAGTGCGAGTACGAGCACGCCATGGGCAACAGCGAGGGCAACTTCGACGAATACTGGGACGCCTACGACACCTACCGCAACCTCCAGGGCGGCTTCATCTGGGACTACATCGACCAGAGCATCGCCCTCGTCTCGGAGGACGGGCAGCGCTATTTCGGCTACGGCGGGGACTACGGCGAGCGGATCCATGACGGCAATTTCTGCGCCAACGGCCTGCTGCTGCCGGACCGCACGGTCCAGCCGGAGATGGCGGAGGTGCGCTTCCAATATCAGCAGATCAAGTTTGCCGACAGCGACGCCACAAACGGCAGGATCGTGATCCGGAACTTCCACCTGTTCACGGATCCGGCGGAGCGCTATGACTTCCGCTGGGCGCTGCTGCGGGAGGACACGGTGCTGCAGGAAGGGCTGCTTGATGCGGACGCGCTGCACATCCCCTGCGTCGACGGAGAGACCAATCAGCCCGGCGCCGCGGAGGTGACGGTGCCCTTCACCTGGGAGGCGGAGGACCTGCTGCCGGGGCACGAGTACTTCCTGAACCTCACCGTGACCCTGAAGGCGGACAGCGGCATGCTCAAGGCCGGGCACACGGTGGCCGTGGGCCAGTTCCGCCTCGACCCCGCGCTGCCCGAAGCGGAGGCGGCGGAGACGCTGCCCGCGCTCACCTGCGTGCGGGCGGCCGGTCAGACCCGCGTCACCGGCGAAGGCTTTGAGGCGGTCTTTGACGAAGCGCAGGGCCGCCTGGTGGGCTACAGCGCGCGCGGCACCGACCGGCTCGTCCCGGGCGAGGGCCCGGCCGGCAGCTTCTACCGGGCCGCGACGGACAACGACGCCGGCTTCGGCTACGGCCTTTTCGTCTTCACGCGCCCGTGGAAGGAACCCGGCGCCTTCGCGGTGGACCGGTATGCGGTGGAAGCGGCGGCGGACCGGGTGACGATCACCGTGGCGGGACGCTATCCGGACCTGAACGGCATGGAGCAGAATGTCGTCTACACGGTCTGGGGAGACGGGGCCGTGGGGGTCAGCGTCACCCTGACCCCGCACTACGACAAGAACTTTGTGTACATCCCCGTGGCCGGTATGGAGCTGCGGGTGCCGGGTGCCTATGAGCGGATGACCTTCTTCGGCCGCGGACCGGAGGAGAACTATCAGGACCGGGCCCACGGCACCCTCGTGGGGCGCTATGCCACCACGGTGACGGACAACTTCGTCCCCTACGTCAAGTCCTCCGAGACCGGCAATCGCACCGGCGTGCGCTGGATCAGCCTGACGGACGCGGCCGGCGCCGGCCTGCTGGCGGTCAGCGCGCCGGATCCGCTTGAGGTCAGCGCTCTGCACTACACGGCCGCGGAGCTGGACCGCCGGGTGCACCCCTATGAGCTCAACGCCCTGGAAGACACCGTCCTGCGGCTGAACGCCGTGCAGATCGGCGTGGGCGGCGACAACAGCTGGAGCCGCATCGTGCCCCACGAGCAGTACCTGCCCTGCGCGGAAACCTACCGCTTCGGCTTTGTGCTCGCGCCCCTGGAGGCCGGGGATGATCCCATGGCCCTGAGCGTGCGCCTGCGCACCCGGGCGGCCGGGGAATGAGGCGCGGGTGTGCATGATTTTCCGCACACTTGTGCCGAAGAATCCAAAAAACAAAGACATGCGCTGTGTTACAATGGTTGCAGGGAATTTGTCCCGTTCACCCACCCGCCGCGGCGGACGGCAAAGGTTGCCGGACCCGGCGCGGCACGACCGGAAAGGAGCATATCCATGAAGAAACTGTCCCTCCTGCTGGTCCTCGTGATGCTGGCGGTTACGATCGTGCCCGCCTTTGCCGAGGAACCCGCCGGCCCCACCGAGGCCGAGATCCTGGCCCAGCCTTGTGATTTCGCGCTGATTGAAGCGGACGAGACCACCGGTCAGATCCGCCTGACCTACATCGAGGGCGTCACCCCGATCCTCGAAGTGGACGGCCTCAAGTTCAAGGACATGAACAAGAACGGCGAACTGGATGTCTACGAGGACTGGCGCAAAGACACGGAAGAGCGCGTCAATGACCTGCTGGCCCAGATGAACGACAAGGAAAAGGCCGGCACCCTGTTCTGCGTCAGCGCCAACCTGGACACCGCCCGTGCGCTGATCCCGGACTTCGATCTGACCTGCATGCTCTTCAACCTCAACGGCGCGCCCGTGCAGGTGGTCAACACCCTGAACAACCTGCAGGCCACTGCTGAGCAGCAGCGCCTGGGCGTGCCCATGATCTTCACCTCCGACCGCGCGTTCAACGCCTTCGGCGGCTACATCGACATGGCGCACATCGCCTACGGCACCGCGAACGATCCTGAGCTGGCCTACAAGCTCTCCTACATCTATGGCCAGGCCATGGTCGCCGTCGGCGTGCACGTGACCTTTGAGCCCTACGCCAACGAAATCGGCGCCCAGTACGGCGAGAATCCCGAACACATCGCCGCCATCGTCAGCCAGTGCGTCAAGGGCCTGGAAGACAGCGGCTTCGCCTCCTGCGTCAAGCACTGGATCGGCCGCGGCGGCGACAGCAACTTCGGCAACGCCCGCTCTGTGGCCCAGAACTTCGACAACTGGATGGTCGGCTGGAAGGCCGCGCTGTCCGGCGGCAACGAGTGGGTCATGACCAACTGCGGCGGCACCGGCATCACCAACACCACCGACGTGAAGTGGGACAAGGTGACCATGAGCTATCTGCGCGACACGCTGGGCTTTGACGGCATCGTCGTGACCGACTGGTGGGCCCTGGGCATGGGCGGTCAGGTCAGCGGCGTCACCAACGAAGGCATTGAGCTGAGCGAGCAGACCGGCGCCTGGCTGTACAACGAAGCGCTGCTCAACGGCACCGACATGTTCGGCGCGGGCGGCATCGGCCATGGCACGGACATCACCGGCATCCTGAACGAAGACGGCACCAAGACCGGCTCCACCATGTGGAACTGGCCGGACTGCATCATCGAAGGCCTGAAGGACGGCCAGGTGGATCAGGCCAATGTGGACCGCTCCGTGGCCCGCATCCTGAACTTCAAGTTCCGCAAGGGTCTGTTCGACAACCCCTATCGCGTGCCGGAAGAAGCCCTGAAGGTTGTGGCTTCCGCCGAGTACCAGGCTGAGCAGTGGCCCATCAAGACCAACGAAGACCTGAAGAAGGCCCGCAATCCCGAGGAAGTCGAGCTGGCTGAGCGCCTGCAGGCCGAGTCTGCCGTGCTGATGAAGAACGACGGCGGCGTCCTGCCGCTGGCCAAGGGCACCAAGGTTTACATCGAGTCCTCCTCCAACGACACCCTGGATCACTACAAGCAGTACATCGCCGAGTACGGCGAGATCGCGGAAGACATCGAGAGCGCTGACGTGGTCATCGGCTACTACGGCGACATCAACGACGCCGGCGAGCTGCTGATCGAGGACGCCCAGGATGCCGGCAAGCCCGTGATCCTGACCCTGACCAACAAGGCCACCGAGTATGCGCTGGTCAACGCCGACGCGCTGATCTACATGCCCTACAGCCAGCAGCCTGACCACGGCTCCGGCGAGGCGGGCTTCATCTACGGCACCGAGCCCTGGATCTATGCGGATCTGCTCTTCGGTGTGCGCGAGCCCTCCGGCATCATTCAGAAGGAGCAGGCCCGGAACAACATCGAAGACGCCGTGCAGTGGAAGGATCTGGCCGGCGACCAGGGCGCTTCCCCCTATGTCCGTCTGATCGTGCAGGCCCTGATGGAGGACGATCCCAACCACGCCTCCCCGAACAACTACGGCGATCCGCTGGTGATCTACAACTACAGCATGCGCTATGGCAAGGCCGGTGACTTCGCCTACAGCTGCCTGATCCTTCCGCAGTCCGTGACCGAGGAGGAGACCGAGAACAGCTGGGGCAGCACCGTCATCAACACCACCGTCTCCAACACCGCCAAGGCGGGCGTGCCCTTCAACGTCTACTGCCTGCTGCGCAACAACGGCGGCGATGACCTGACCATGGTGCAGGCCAAGGCCAACGGTGAAGTCGTGGCGGAGAAGCTCTACACCGTGCAGGGCGGTTCCTGGCGCGTGGTGGAGATCCCGCTGACGCTGGAAGCCGGCGAGTATGAGATCGAGATCGGTGGCTGCACCGACAAGATCGTGGTCGGCGAGTAATTCCGCAGAGCAAACACAAGGATCCCGGCCCGGGGCTGCGAGAGCGGCCCCGGGCTCTTTCAATGTGCAAATATTGGTTTTCACAGCGGAGGCAACCCTGCGGCGGCTCTGCGGGAAAAGGCAAGGCGGGGGAGAGAGGATGCGGGGCGCAGCAAGCGGCGCCCCTACAAGGATGTGCGTAGTGCAGGGGGCGGGCAGGGGCGTGTAGGGGCGTGTAGGGTGCGTGGTGCAGGGGGCGCGGCAAGCGGCGCCCCTACAAGGATGTGCGTGGTGCAGGGGCGGGCAGGGGGCGTGGTGCAGGGAGCGTGCAGGGGCGTGTAGGGGCGCCGCTTGCTGCGCCCCTCCCTTCTCCGCCATTTCTCCCCTTTCGCACGCTTATCAAAACCTCAGAACATGCAGCAGGCGAACCGAGCAGCATATCAATGTTCGGGATTCCGGGGGATGCATTCGGACACGGGGCGTGACATTTGGCGCATAACCCCTTGCGGCTGACGGCGTTATCTGCTATGGTAGGGGTGTCAACAAGAACAAAGCCTGACATCCGAAAGGAAGGAGGAACCTGACATGCTGACCTATATCCTCATCGCCCTGGGCGTGCTGCTGATCACCTACCTGGCCATGGGCTACCTCAAGGCCCCGCCGGACACCGCCTTCATCATCTCCGGCCTGGGCAAGCGCCGGATCCTCATCGGCAAGGCCGGCTGGCGCTTCCCGTTCCTGGAGCGTGTGGACCGGCTGTCCCTGCAGGTCATGAGCGTGGACGTGAAGACCAGCGAGGCCGTGCCCACCAACGAGTTCATCAACGTGATGGT
>CAMKAE010000114.1 GCA_946410395.1 uncultured Clostridia bacterium | reverse complement strand
TTTTCGTCAAAATCTGTCCTGTTAAATTGCATTTTTGGGTTGACAGGCTATTTCCGTTTCTCCCGCAGCACCATGACCAGGACGTACAGCGCGCCGCTGGCGACGGTGAGCCAGATGCTGCGGAACAGGATCTGTGTGAAGCGGACGTGCCAGATGTTGAGCAGCACCAGGGACAGCAGCAGCTGGATCGCCATCCACCAGGCGAAGAAGCCCGCGGTCACCAGCAGCCACTGGCCGATGCGCAGCAGGGCGGAGACCGCCTGCGGGGGCAGGTGAAGGAAGCTCCTGCTTTTCTGTGCATCATTCTTCATACTTCACGCCCCAGACGCTCTCGTTGTTGCCCACGGCGCTGAAGACCAGCACCGGGGTGCCGCCGTCGTCCTGCATCCGGCAGGCGACGCCGCTGTATTCCGTGCCGTCCAGGGTCAGGCGCAGGTACACGGTGTCCTCCTCCACGGACCAGGAGCCCGAGACGCTTTCGCCGCCGACCGTGCCGTCGCCGCGCAGGTAGAGGATGAAGGGCCGCGCGATTTCGTCGCTGATGTCCGTGCCCTGGTTGATGACGTACCAGCGGCCGGTCAGGGCTTCGGCGCTGAGATCCGCCGCGGTGATCTCCTCGCCCCGGGTGGCGTAGGGCAGCAGGCAGGGCCAGCCCTCGGCGTTGAGGGCGTACTGCTTCACGATGGGCTGGTGCGCCTCGGTGCCGTCGTCATAGCGTGTGTGGAAGCATAGGTAGCGCTTGCCGTCGCTGCCGATCAGGGCGCTGTTGTGGCCCGTGGCCATGTACGGCCTGCGGACCGAGGGCAGGTTGTAATTGCCGGAGAGTTTCAGGCCGAAGAGACTGTGGCCGCCTTTCTCGTTGGGCTTCTCGCCGTTCATGTCGGTGTAGGGGCCCTCGGGGCTTTCGGCGCGGAACACGCGGATCTGGTACCCGCCGTGCGAGCTCAGGCTGCCGTAGGAGACGAAGAGGTAATAGTACCCGGCCTCGGCGTCCCGGAGAATGTACGGACCCTCCATGGACTGGTGGTTGCCGCCCATCAGGTGCCGGCCGAAGTAGGGATCCACGCCGTTCGCCTCGTCCGCCTCCGGGTGGATCACCAGGCCCGTGGCCGGGTCCAGCTCCAGCAGGAAGATGCCCCCGGACCAGCTGCCGTAGACCATCCACAGCCGGTCGTCGGCATCGAAGAACACGGCGGGATCGATGGCGTTGGGCCACTCCTTGTAGTTGTAGCTGCCGGCCAGGGTGAGATAACGGCGCCTGGCCGTTTTCTCGTCCACTGTCTCCAGCACGTTGCTGCCCGCGAGGTTGTCCCGGTCAAAGCCGGAGCAGATCAGGCAGGCCTGCCATTCGTAGGGCCCCTCGATGCGGTCCGACACCGCCAGGCAGAGGTTGGAGGCGTTGAAGGTGGAGGAGGTGCAGTAGTACATCATGTACTGCCCGGTGACGGGGTTGAAGATCACGTCCGGGGCCCAGACGTGCGTGCCGCCGTCGTCGGTGGGGATCAGGCTGTCCCGGCTGCCGGCGTAGTCGAATACGTGAAGACCCTCTTCAAAGAGGTTGCCCCACACCTTGTTGTCGGGCCGGTAGCCATTGGCGATGTTGGTCCAGCCGCGCAGGTTGTCCGACACCGCGGCGGTCATGTGGGAGCCGAAGATGTAGAACCGCCCGTCCACCTCGATGATGGAGGGGTCGTGGACCGACACCCGGGCGTTGACGACGCCGTCCTTGAAGCCACTCAGGTCGACGGCATAATCCTCGCCGGATTCCGCGGCGGCAACGGCCGGCAGCGCCAGCAGGAGCATCAGGGCCACGCAGATCAGTCTGGTCATGGGACAATCGCCTCGCTTTCAGTCAGAGCGGGAACACGGATCATGGTGAGGGACCACGGGGGCAGGGTGACGGAGAAGGTCTCCGCGACGGGCAGGGTGCCGTTCACAGGCATGAGTCTGTCCGGCTCGGCAAAGGTGTTGGCGTCGGCGGCGCCCGCGCCGGCCAGGGTCAGGGTCGTGGCCGTGTCCGCCAGCCCCAGATTGTCCCAGCCCTTCAGGACGGTCTCGACGTCCTCGGCGCTGCCGGTGGCGTTCACCAGCTTGAGGATCAGGTCGCCGCCGGGGGAGAGACCCGCGGACGCGAAGAGCCCGCCAGCTTCCTTTTTGGTGTAATCCACGTACAGCTCATCGTCGAGCCAGCAGCGGATCCGGGCGCCCTCCACCGAGACCTTCAGGGTGTAGGTCCGGCCCTTCTGCAGGCGGCAGTTCCGCACCGTGCCGTCCACCTGGCCGGACTTGGCGCCGCCGGAGACGATCTGCAGGCAGGACACGGTGTTGCCCCAGCCGCCCAGGTTCCAGAAGATGCAGTTCTCCGGGTCCTGCACGGCCACGGGGATCAGAAAACCCTCCGCGCCGCCGGTGATCTGTGCCTCCACGGTGAGGGTCACGTCCCTCCAGGCGGGATCGCCGAAGTACAGGGCGTCGCCGGTGTTTTCGTCCGCAGGGGCGCCGGTGTGGGTCTGCACCAGCCGGCTGTCGCTGATCGACCAGCTCCCGGTGTGCACGTCCAGGCCCAGGGCGGCGAGGTCCGCTTCGCCGTCAAAATCTGCGGCGAAGAGCGTTTCGCCGGTGGCGGCGTCGGTCACGGCCAGATTGTCATAGGCGACGGCGGTCTGCCAGCTGCCCAGGCCGCAGGCGCCGCGGAGCCGCGGCTGGGTGACGGCAGCCCCGCTGTCCAGGGCGGAGGGCAGCACGGTGGCCGGCCGGTTGGCCATGAACATGCGCTGCACCTGATAGTTCACGGTGCCGAAGGCCTCCGTGTTGTTGAAGAAGATGAGGTCCGGGGTCCACTGATTGACGGTCGCGTTGCCGAAAAGCGGGGCGTAGCAGGCCAGGAACACCACGTCGGCGTTGCGCTCCAGCCCGGTCATGAACGCGGCCTCCGCCAGCGCGGAGATCAGCTGATTGGACTGGCTGGCGTATTCGCCCAGGAACACCTTGGCCGGCAGATCCCGGTCGTAGCTGTCGTAACGGTCCGTGTGGGTCAGGAACCATTCGGGGCTGTTGTAGTAGTGCTCGTCCACCAGCGCGGTGCGGGTGTCCTCCGCGCCCACATAGCCCTCCACGTAATCCCAGCCCTCGGCGCTGGAGGAGGTCGGCCCGTTGGCCACGATGAAGCCGATGTTCCCGTAGATCTCCGGGTTCTCCGCCTCGGCCGCGTCAAAGGCCTCCACAAAGGCCAGATAGTGGTCGAAGTATTCGCTCTGCCACTGTTCGTTGCCGATGGCCATATACCGCAGGTCAAAGGGCTCCGGGTGCCCCATGGCGATGCGCACCGCGCCCCAGCGGGTGCCGGCGCCGCCCCGGCAGAACTCCGCCAGGTCCAGCGCGTCCTGCACGCACTGCCGGAATTCCGCACTCCGGAGCGGATACACGGTGTAATGTGGGCTCTGGACCGGGCAGGTCATGCCGGCGTTGAGCACCGGCAGGGGCATGCAGCCCAGCGCTTCGCACAGGCAGAAGTACTCGTAGAAGCCCAGACCGTAGGTGGTGTAGTAGGGGTGGGTGCGGGTGCCGCTCCAGATGTCCTCGCCCTGGGGCCGCAGGGCGATGTCGCCCACGGTCTCCTGCCCGTTGATGACCATCGCCTGGCCGTCTCCGATCGAGGCCTTCCAGCTGTACATGGTCTCCGGGCTTCTCCCTTCGATGACGCAGCCGCCCGGGAAGCGCAGGAAGGCCGGGTGCAGGTCCTCGAGCAGCTGGCCCAGGTCCCGGCGCACCGGGAGCGCGGCGTAGGTGTCTGCGGGCATCAGAGAGATCATGTCCGCGTCCACGGCGGCCCCGGGCGCGACGCTCAGGCAGAGCCGCAGGTTCCGGCTCACGCTCTCCGACGGGCGGAGATCGGCCGTAAAGCGCAGCCAGTCCGGCGTGATGCCCGGGATTTCCGCCTCCGCGTACACCCGGCCGCCGGTGTCCCGCAGGGAGACGGTCACCGGCCCCGGTTCCGCATCTGCCCGCAGGAAGGCGCTGAATGTGTACGCCGCTCCGCCCTCCACGGCCATGCCGTCCAGAAAGCCGGTGCCCAGGATGCCGGCCGGCTCCGCGCCGCCGTTGACGATCCGGGCATAGTGCGGGTTGTTCTCGTGCAGGGCCGTGCCGTCGGCTGCGCCGTCGACGACCTCGAGGGTCACGCCCTCCTGGGCCGCCCAGCCGTGCCGGTTCCCGTTGGCCGCGGCGCTGCCGTACTCAAAGGAGCGGTTCTTTACCAGCTCCGCGTACAGCCCGCCGTCCACGGCGTGGTTGATGTCCTCCAGGAAGATGCCGTAGAGCAGCGTGGAGGCGGAGATCCCGCCGCCGGGCTCGGTGCCGTCCACCTCAAAGCGGACGGCGAGGGCGCTGCCGAGGCACAGGATCAGGGAGGCCGCGGCGGCGATCAGGCGCAGGATGCTTTTTTTCACGGCGATTCCTCCAGCCTTTGTGTCGTTTTCATTTCGATTGTGAAAAGAAATAGGAAATAATGCCAGTTTTCCCAAAAGACACGATTTGAGCATTGACAAGAAGGCGATTACACTATATCATCAAATCAGACGAACAGCAACATGTTTTTGTTTCCGGCCTTTGAAAGCAGGGTGAGTGCATGGACAAAAGAAAACGAATTCTGAGAAATGTGTTCCTGTTGGCGGCGCTGCTGTGTGTGGCGACGGCTGCTTTTTCGTATGCGGATGAGGCAGCGGACGAGGAGCGGATCCGGACGAACTATGCAAGGATCTCCGCCGGCTACACGTTCCGGAACTACAGCGGCGAAGACATCGCCTTCCCGGCGCAGGAGTACGTCGAGGACCTGAACCGGGATGCCGTGGTGCGAAACGAGGAGGCCATGGACTATTCCCGGGACTTCCTCGACAAGGACGGGAAAGAGAAAAACGCAAAGCGCGCGCTGAGGGTCAGCGAGGGGGACAGCGTCACCTTCGCTTTCAATGTACCCTCGGACGCGGTTTTTCAGTTGGGGCTGGAGGCGCATGCGGCGGGGGATGTCGTTGCCGTCCGCCTGGCGCTGGCGGTGGACGGGGCCTGCCCGTTCTATGAAGCCCGGGACTTGGCGCTGAGCCTGACCGGGAGCGGCTGGGAAACCGTCCTGCCGGCGGACGCCGCGGGCCGCCTCGGAGAACCGCTGCAGTTCGAACTGAGCGCGGGCGAGCACACCGTGACCCTGACGGACAACGGCGGCGGCTTCCTGCTGGGCGCCCTGATCCTGCGCGCGCCCCAGGGCGGCGGAACCTTCGTCAGCGAGCGGATCTTCCGGAATTACACCGCGGTGTCGGCGCGCTACACGGATCCCGTCTACGACGGCGAGGATTTGGTCTTCCCGCTTGAGACAGCCCTGCGGGACATCGTCACGGCGGAGGGGGAGGAAGAAGCCGCCACCCTCACGGACGACACGCGGGGCTTTGACGCCGCGCAGGTGCTCCGGGCCGCCTACGGCAACGAGGTGACCCTGCGGGTGACGGTTCCGGAGGACGCCCTGTACGCCGTTTCCTTCAACTACTATCCCTACGACACGGAAAAAGGGGAGAGCGAGCAGGCGGTGCTGCCGGCCAAGCTGGGCCTGCAGGTGAACGGAGTGTATC
Organism: uncultured Clostridia bacterium; assembly: GCA_946410395.1. GTDB lineage: Bacteria > Bacillota > Clostridia > Christensenellales > Aristaeellaceae > RUG11272. The sequence goes on along the minus strand of CAMKAE010000114.1, from coordinate 1,482 downwards.
CGTTCTACGAGTGCCGCAGCGTAAAGCTCGAGGCCACCTGGCTGCGGAACACGGAGATGTCCGTGGACCGCTACGGCGACGAGATGGTCTCCCTGCCCTCCAAGGTCGCGCAGTGGGAGCACAAGACCATGACCGACGCAGCGGGCCGGCGCACGGAGCCGCTGCTGCTTGCTCTGACGGCCGGCGCCCACGAGCTGACCCTGACCGTGGAGGAGGGCACCTTCCTGCTGGGCAGCGTCGTGCTCGGCGCGCCGGAAGCCGTTCCGATTTATACGGGCACGCCCAGGGCCGAGGGCGACGCCCTGATCGTGATCCAGGGCGAGGAATTCACCAGCGCCAACAGCTCCTCCATCCACGGCGTCATGGAGTACGACGGGGCGGTGGACCCCTATGAGGTGGAGCACACCCGCCTGAACACCATCGACTCCGACTCGTTCAAGAACGCCGGGGAGAGCCTCACCTACACGGTGAACGTGGAGAAGGCCGGCAACTATTACCTGGCGCTGAACTACCGGCAGTCGGACAAGTCCGGCTTCCCGGTCTTCGTGGACGTGATGGTGGACGGAAAGCTGCCGTCCGACGCGTTTGAACGGATCCCGCTGGCCTACGGCACCGGCTACCAGACCCGCACCCTGGCCGACGGCGACGGCGCGAAGATCAGCATTCCCCTGACCGCCGGCGAGCACACCCTCACCGTCTGCATCTCCATCGAGCCCCTGCGCGAGGTGCTCGAGGCCCTGGACGAGACCATGTACGAGGTCAACGACCTTGCCCTGGAGATCACCAAGGTGGCCGGCACCAACGCGGACAAGTACCGGGACCTGAGGCTCTCCCGCTATATCCCCGACATCGACACGCGGCTGCTGGCCTGCGCGGAAAAGCTGCGGGGGCTGGAGAAGAAGTATATCAAGTACTCCGGGTCGGATGAGAACGTGGCGGTGATGGCCTCGATGCTCATCGCGGCCAGCCAGCTGGAGAGCCTGGCGGCCAACACGGACGAGATCCCCTACCGCATCGGCGAACTCTCCTCCTCCAGCAACTCCGCCAACCAGTATCTGGCCAACACCGTGGACGCCCTGCTGACCAATAACCTGGCCATCGACCGGCTCTACCTGTATCAGGAAGGGGCCGAATTGCCGAAAGCGGCGGGCTTCGGCGCGGACGCCGGCAAGAGCTTCCAGCGCTTCACCGGCTCCTTCACCTCCCAGCGCTACTCCATCAGCGGCACCGATCCCTCCCACCTGCAGGTGTGGGTCAACCGCTCGAACCAGTATGTGCAGATCATGCAGAAGCTCATCGACGACGGGTTCACGAAGGAGACCGGCATCCAGGTCGACCTGTCCGTGATGCCGGACCAGTACAAGCTGGTGCTTGCGCGCTCCTCCGGCAATGCGCCGGACGTGGCCACGGGCATCAACTACACGATTCCCTACGAGCTGGCCATCCGGGGCGCGCTGGCGGACATGACGCAGTTTGAGGACT
>CAMKAE010000113.1 GCA_946410395.1 uncultured Clostridia bacterium | reverse complement strand
CGGCAACTACACCAACTACGCCCGGATGTACCTGGGCTCCACCCTGTCCTTCGTGAAGAGCCAGGCCTTTGAGTATCAGTGCACGCACGAAGTCGGCAAGGAAGGCGCCGGCCGCATCTCCGTGGCCATCGCCAAGGGCACCATCAAGCACCCCGAGCTGGCCATCACCGAGAATCCCTGGTATACCTCCGTGCCCACCGTGCTGCCCAGCACCAAGACCGAGGCCGATGAGCTGTCCACCTACACCGAGCTCAACACCACCTTTGCCAGCAACAAGGGCGGCAGCAACCTGTTCGTGAACATCATCGCCGGCGGCTATGAGGGCACCGGCTACGCCAACGCCGAAGAGGCTGCCAATGCTGTTGCCAACAACATGTACGGCACCTTCTATCTCCAGCTGAAGAATGCTGCCTGGCAGCGCATCCTGGACTACTACGAGAACCTCGACTGATACCGCTCAGGCATGACCTGACACGAAACCCGAAGTCCTCTCCCCCTCCCCTGCGCGGGAGGGGGAGAGGACCTGACACGGAGGAGGATCGCCATGTACAAGAAGCAAATGAAATTCCAGCGGATCATTTGTTTGCTTGCCATTGTCTCGAGTGCGCTGGTGTTCGTCTATGCTCTGGGCATCATGACGGACATCTATGAGATGATGAACACGCTGGTGCCGGACCAGAATGACCCCTCCTCCGAACTGGTCCCGGGCGCGAGGCTGTATGTGGACATGCAGCCCTTCGTCCACTTCCTGACCATTGCGGGCATCGGGCTGATTCTGCTGGCGCTGCTGCTGCTGCTCACCAACACCCATACCCGCAGAAAATACTATATCAGCAACCTGTTTGCCGTGGTGCTGTTCACGGCGGGTGCTTTCTTCGTGGCGATCTACAGCCACGGGCAGATCGAAAGCTTCAAGACGGTTTTCCTGACCTTCCACGCGGCCGTGGCGACAGGCAAGTACGACAGCCTTGACGCCCTGAACCGGGTCCGCGAATACAAATACCTCAACGACTCCACCTTCTGGTTCGATGTGAACAACGTGGTCTTCGGGATCCTGATCCTGGTGGCCCTGCTGCTGGTGGGGAACTACATTGCGAAGCGAATTCTCATGAAGAAAGAGGCGGGCATGATCGGCCAGGCCGGCACGGAGGCGGACGGCGCGGACGTGGCGCTGGACCGCATGCGCTTTGCCAAGAACAAGGCGTCCTCCCGTCTGGCTTATCTGGCCATCGTTGCCGACGTGCTCTTCTTCATTGCCCTATACAAAATCAACGACGACTTCCTGTATCAGAATCTGATCGGCATTTCCGTGGTCTACAACCTGCTGTTCATGCTGGCTGCCTTCCTCTCTTCCGAGGGCGTGAAGAATTACAAGCCCGCATATTCCTATGTGATGATCGTTCTGGCGGTGATCCAGGTGGTGAGAATCTTCATCTTCCCCGTTCAGGCCCGGGCCCGCATCAGCGCGACCACAGGCCTGCCGGTGATGGACATCGGAAAGTTCATCCGCTGCCTGCTTTACCTGCTCGTGTCCGCCGCCTGCCTGATCACAGGCGCTGTCATCAATCTGAACAAGAGCAAAGCGCTCCAGAGCATCAAGGCATAAGGAGGGGATCGCATGGCAGAGCTGAGCCTGCAGCATATTGACAAGATCTATGACAACAACGTTCAGGCCGTCTTCGACTTCAACATGGAGATCGCCGACGGCGAGCTGATCGTGCTGGTGGGTCCCTCCGGCTGCGGCAAGTCCACCACCCTGCGGATGGTGGCGGGCCTGGAGGACATCTCCAACGGCAAGCTGCTGCTGGACGGAACGGACATTACCCGGGCGCCGGCCAAGGACCGGGACATGGCCATGGTCTTCCAGAACTACGCGCTCTACGGCCATATGTCCATCTATGACAACATGGCCTTTTCCCTGACGCTGCGCAAGGAGGACAAGAACGTCATCCACAAGAAGGTGCTCGCGGCGGCGGAGATCCTGGACCTGACCAGCCAGCTGAACAAAAAGCCCGCGCAGCTCTCCGGCGGCCAGCGCCAGCGCGTTGCCATGGGCCGGGCCATCGTCCGCAGCCCCCGGGTTTTCCTGTTCGACGAGCCGCTGTCCAACCTGGACGCCAAGCTGCGCGGCTCCACCCGCCGGGAGATCCTGCTGCTGCACAAGCGCCTGCAGGCCACGCTGCTCTACGTGACCCACGACCAGACCGAGGCCATGACCCTGGCCGACCGCATCGTCTGCATGTCCATGGGCCATGTGCAGCAGATCGGCACGCCCATGGAGCTCTACGATTCCCCCGACAACATCTTTGTGGCCGGTTTCATCGGCCTGCCGCCCATGAACTTCTTCGACGTGGCCTTCCAGGACGGCGTGCTGAAGGGCATGGGCCTGGAGATCCCCCTGAGCGCGGAGGAGCAGAACCGCCTGTCGGACTATGTGGGCAAGGAAATCACCCTGGGCGTGCGGCCGGAGGACATCTCCGAGGGCGGCCCCATCGCTATCCGGGTCACCACCAACGAGAACCTGGGCATGAACACGCTGGTGCACGGGTACACGGGTGATAAAAAGGCCGTCTCCGCCAAGCTGAAGGGCTGGAAGAATTACCGCAACGGAGACATCATGCAGGCCTCCTTCAACAAAAAGCACTTCTTCGACAAGGAGACCACCCGCGCGATCCGGAAGGAGGAGCAGTGAGCATGACGCAGAGCAAAGGAAAGGGCGCCAGAGCGCGCACGGGAATCAAGGAGTTTTTCCGCAAGCGCGTCGTCGCGCTGAAGCGCAAGCCGCAGACCATCGCCTTCCTGGTGCTGCTGGCCGGTTTCCTGTATTTCACGCTGAACCTGACCGTCATTTCCCACACCACCTCCATCGTCAAGAACGGCACCGGCCTGAGCGCCTTCATCACGATCCTGGCGTCCACCCTGTCGCTCGTGACGTTCCTGCGCACCTATCCGCACCGCCAGAAGGTCAAGAAAGTGATGCTGATCCTCACCCTGGTGCTGGTCTGCGGTACCGTGCTCAGCGATTTCCAGTACGTGCGGCTCATCGTCGGCGCGGTCACCCGGCCCAACAACTCCTACGTCTATGACGAAGCCACCGCCGACAGCGGCGCCAAGGCCATGATCATCTCCCAGGCCAAGAAGATCGACGAGGACAACGCCAAGACCGTGATGGACCAGATCAAGGGCGCGGACGGCAAGTCCATCGTGGAGGACAAGCTGATCGAGCTGGTGGAAAACGGCACGATCGACGCCTCCGGCCTGCTGGCGGAGGGCGAGGAAAACACGCTGGAGAACCGCCTGAAGGTGTTCTATGACGAGGACAAGGACGGCGACCTGGTGCTCAAGTCCTACCGCGGCGTCCAGATGCGGGTGCAGGACACCTTCACGGACATGCGTGCCAGCCTGACGGCGGACGGCACCGGCAACCTGAGCGCGGAGACCCTGGACCTGGCCAAGCTGCGGACCGTGATCGACAGCGGCGCGCTGGGCATCCGGCACCAGATCTTCAACGAGGACGGCAGCGTCAATCTGGACGGCTACAACGCCGCGTACCGGGACCTGAACGGCAAGGCGCTGTTCAGCGACATGAAGACCCATTTCCGGCGCGACAACTATGTGCGCGTCTTCGTCCGGGACGACGATGTGGATCACGCCTTTGCGGACCGGATGTTCAAGGTCACCCGCGACAGCGAGACCGGCGCCCTGACGGCGGAGCTGGACGGCGAGCCGGACGGCGACTATGTCCGGATCGTGCTGGATGCGGCGGGCAAGACCCCAGTGGCAGCCGAGCTGACCCGGAAGGTGTCCGAGAATACGTACCGGGTGGACAAGATGCTGGACATCGTGCTGGATGAGAGCGACGTCTTCCTGCGCGATGTGCTGATCAACGGCATGAAGGCCGGCGAAGGCATCGCTGACGCGAAAACCGGCGCGCCCATCCTGCAGCGGGCGGACAGCCTGTACATGGACCTGGAGCGCGGGGCGGATTTCGAGGGCTCCGGCGCCCTGAATCTGACGGCCGATTACAAGCTGCGCTTTGCGGGCGACACCGAGATGGTGCGCGTGAACGGTGACTATGAGGACTTCACGCGCTCCCACCATGTGATGATCGTGCACATGATCCTGCAGCTCATCGCAATCCTCCTGATCCTCACCAAGCCGCTCTACGGCCTCCTGATCCGCAAGATCAACACGTCCGTGCTGGTGGAGGAGAATCAGAACATGGGTGCGATCGACATCAGTGGCGAGGAATGACGGGAAGCCATGGCCAAGAAGAGCAACCGCCGGGACTACGAGAACGCGAAAAAAGCCGCGGACTACTATGACCTGAAAACCCAGGCCGTGGATGACCTGGTCAACACCAATGTCACCAACGCGCCCAAGGTCAGCGAGGCGGAGCGCCGGAAATACCGCACCCGCAGCCGGTTCCACTTCCCCATGTGGATCAAGGTGCTGCTGCTGAAGTGGTGGCTGGCGGGCATTGTGTGCTACTTCTTCGTCTTCGGCCTGGCCGTGTCGGACGCGCTGGACCAGGTGGTGATCCTCTCCATCGCCCTGGGCGTGGTGACGGATCTGATCACCAACAACCTGATCCGCTACATGGCCCAGCCGCAGGGCTCCAACGAGAAATGGCTCATGGTTCCGCCGTGGCGCTTCGTGTCGCTGTTCGTCAACATTCTCTACGCGCTGGCGCTGTGCCTGCTGACCTACAAGACCTACACGGCGGTCAACGCCTTCTTCGCCCAGTGGACCCACGACGAGCGGAACCCGCTGTTCAACGTGGAGCCGGTCACCTTCGGCCTGGTCATTCTGGGCTGGGATCTGGCGCTGACCGGCATCAAGCGGGTGCTGACCAGCGTCTTCCGGGACGCCATGGACCGCGCCTCCCGCTGACGAAAAAAGCCGGCGCTCAGGCCGGCGGAGGTTCAGTCGCGGGAGGACGCTTCGGAGAGCGCGGGTTCTTCCAGGTAGAAGCTGGGGGAGATGCCGAACTTCTTCTTGAACATGCGCGAGAAGTACAGGGGCTCGCGGTAGCCGCACATCCGGGCTACGTCCGCGATGCTGATGCCGGAGTCCACGCCGCCCGAGAGCAGCTGTGCCGCGGCTTGAAGGCGCTTGTCGCACAGGTATCGGTGGGGCGTGACCCCCATCTCCTTCTGGAACAGCTTGCGCAGGTAGTCATAGCTGAAGGGCAGGGCCCGCAGGAAGGCGTCCAGCTCGAAGTCCGGGTTCGGATACCCGGTGAGAATGGCCTGCTCAATCTCCTCCACGACCCCCGGGCGGACATGGCTGGTCTGGTAGGCGGTGAGATAGCTGCAGATCAGGCTGCCGTAGGCGCTGAGGAAGGAAGCCCGTTCCTTCCGGTCGGAGACGAAGTGGCAGTAAGCCGCCTGAAAGGCGTGCAGCATCAGCTGGTCCGCGTCGTCGGTGATCACCGTGGGCTCCTTGAGCGCAATGGCCGGAGACTGCATGTTCACATAGATATTGCGCATGCCGTCCTCACTGCTGTTGGAATGGGGCATCAGCGGCGGGATCACCGCCACGTCTCCCTTCCTGTAGGACATGCTCCGCCCGTCGAAGTGAAACACCCCGCTGCCGTGGGTGCAGTAAACAAACTCCCAGGTGTTGTGCATGTGGCGGGAAACCGAGCTGATCAGCGGATGCTTCCCCACAAAGGTGATGTCATTCATCACCGCACCTCCCCTCTTCAGACAACCGATTATACCATAACAAAACCGGAATGTCCATCTCTCCGGCGCAAAAGAACGCCCTTCTCTGGAACGACTGATCAAGGAGGCACGCATATGGCCTACATCACGCTGAAGGACATCAACAAGATTTACCCCAACGGTTTCCACGCCGTGCACAATTTCAATCTGGAGATTGAAAAGGGTGAATTTGTTGTCTTCGTCGGCCCGTCCGGCTGCGGAAAATCCACGACGCTGCGCATGATCGCGGGTCTGGAGAACATTTCCGACGGCGATTTCCTGCTGGACGGAACGCGGGTGAACGACCTGGGCCCCCGGGAGCGCGGCATCGCGATGGTGTTCCAGAGCTACGCGCTGTATCCGCAGATGACGGTCTTTGACAACATCGCCTTCGGCCTGGAACTGCAGGGCGTGGACGAGGACGTCATCGAGGAGCGGGTGAAGAAGACCGCGGCCATCCTGGGCCTGACGGACTACCTGGACCGGTTGCCCCGCGCCCTGTCCGGCGGCCAGCGCCAGCGCGTGGCCATCGGCCGCGCCATCATCCGCAAGGTGAACATCTTCCTGATGGACGAGCCCCTGTCTAACCTGGACGCCAAGCAGCGCGTGACCATGCGCTCCGAGATCGCCCAGATTCACCGGGAGACCGGCGCCACCACCATTTACGTCACCCACGACCAGACGGAGGCCATGACCCTGGCGGACAAGATCGTGGTGATGAAGAACGGCTATATCCAGCAGGTCGGTACCCCGTATGAGCTGTACTACAAGCCGGCGAACCTCTTCGTGGCCGGGTTCATCGGCGAGCCGCCGATGAACTTCATCCGCGGCACGGTCAGCGAGGGCTGCCTGCGCGTGAACCGGAACGCGGCGCTGGACCTGACGCCCGTATGCGGGGATATCGACCGCTGGGAGGGCAAGGAGATCGTGCTGGGCTTCCGGCCTGAGGCTGTCACGCTGGCGGAGACGCAGGACGCCTACCGCGTGGAGGCGAAGGTGGAACTGACGGAACTGCTGGGCGACAACACCAACGTGTATATCAACGCCGACGGCACCACGTCCATCCTGAAGGTGGACTCCCATGACACGCCGGAGATGGACGCGCCCATTACCTTCTATATCCCCTATGAGAGCGTGTATCTCTTTGACGCCGAGACCGAGAAGGTCATCGGGGAGCATACGGCGCAGGCCGACAGCGGCCTGACGGGCCCGGAGACCCTTCCGGCCCTGCCAGCAGCGGATCTGGCTCCGCAGGCCGATGTGACCGCGACCGAGCAGATCGAGGCCATGGAGAGCTTCCGCCACATGGGGCAGAAGAACAGCGCGGCCACCGTGCTCACCGACCTGACGGAGGCGGCGCCCGCCGACCTGGAGCGCGACACCGCCGAGACGGTGCGGGAGGCGGAGGATGCGGTCCGG
>CAMKAE010000112.1 GCA_946410395.1 uncultured Clostridia bacterium | reverse complement strand
CACGAAGGACAGGGTGGAGCCCAGGTACATCCGGGCGTAGTTGGTGTAGTTGCCGTTGGCCTTGGCCCACAGCTCGTCGTAGGTGGCATCGGCGATGACAGGCATGTCCTTGCCGTTGAAGGAGAAGGTCTCGTAGGTGCCGTCTTCCTTGGTCTTGATGAAGTCGTCGGGACCATAGCTCATCAGGATCTGGCCCTTGGGAGAATAGGCGTAGTCGATCAGGGCCAGCGCGGCGTAAAGCTTGTTCTCGTCGTCGGCGACACCCTTGGCAGAGATGGCCCAGCCATCGGTCTTGACGGAACGCCAGGACTCAGTGAAGCGCATGAATTTGCCGCCCTCGGTGCCGTCCTGCCACAGGGCAACGGGCACCATCACGGCCATGTACTTCTCGCCTTCCTGCAGCTTGGTCTTGTTGTACACGGTCTGGGTCTGGTTGTAGTCATAGCTCATGAAGCCCATGTCGTTCTCCAGGTAGGAGGCGGAGTTGCTGTCAGCCATGGAGAGGAAGTCCACGGAGATCAGGCCTTCCTTGGCCATGGCGTTCATGCGCTCCACAGCCTGATAGGCCACGACATCCTGACGGGCGTCATGCAGCTGGCCGTCGGTGCCCACATACAGGAAGTCCGCACGGGACTCCATGCCGCGCACGCCGAAGAGGTGGCCGGCGAAGCGGTACAGGTCCACACGGCGCTGGTTGTTGTTCTCCTCGCGGGAGAAGAGGCCCTGCACAGAGTCGGTGCCGTTCAGGGTCTGGGGGTTGGCCACCACGCAGCGCAGCAGGGCCACCAGCTCGTCGGCGTCCCAGGCAGCGTTCTGGCCGATGAACAGGTTGGAGCGCTCGGTGCCGTAGTAGCCGTTGTAGGCCGTGTCGATGTAGGTACGGAGCATGTTCACGGCGTCCACACCGCTCATGGGGCCGGCTTCGTTCATCTTGGCGACGATGTTGCCGGCGGCGTCATAGTCCTTGGTGATGGTCTCGACATCGCTGCCGTCCAGGGTCACAACGTCGATCTCGACCTTGCCCTCGGTGGGCATGTAGGGCTGATAGACGGCGGCCGCGGTGGTGTTGCTGGCGTCAGCGGCGAAGGCACCCTCGCCGTCGAGCAGCTTCACGACCCAGTCCACGCGCATCAGCGGCATCCGCTCGATGTCGTTGACACCGTCGAAGTAGGGGCTGAAGTAGATCGCGCCGGTCTCGGTGTTGCCGGTGATGGACAGCTTCACGATGGGGTTCTCTTCCAGATAGGCCGCGAAGTTGGGCATGTCTTCGAGGTATTCAGCCAGGTTCACCAGGTAGCCGCCCTCGCCGTACTCAGACAGGGTGGCGGCGGTGCCGCTGATCATGTCCACGTTCTCCAGCTGGTCCTTCCAGTAGAGGAACTCGTTGGCGGCGGAGTTGCCCTGATACACGCTGTTGAGCTTGATGTTCAGGATGTTCTCCACGGCCACCCAGGTGGGCTTCAGGTTGCCGGTGTAATAGGTCTTGCCGTCGGCCAGGGTGATGCCGTCGCCGGCGGTGTCGGGATCGAACACGATGCCGGTCTTGGCGCTGTTATAGCCGGTGGCCATGCGCAGCGTCGTGCCGTCCGCATAGTACTGGTCCGCCAGTGCGGTGCCGGCCACGGCCAGCAGCATGGCGCATGCGAGCATCAGAGACAGGAACTTTTTCATGTGATAGATTCCTCCTTTTTATTATTCCTTCACACCGCCGGCGTTGGTGCCTTTGGCGAAGTACTTCTGAATGAAGGGATAGATGATGAGGATGGGCACGATCGAGCAGACGATCAGGGCGTAGATCACGGACTGCCAGGAATAGCTCTCCGCCCAGCCGGCCGTGTTCTCGCCGTCGAAGAAGAAGTTGAGTTTGTCGTTGATGAACACCTGCAGCGGTTTCTCAAACTCGTTGGTGATCATCTGCCGGGCCCAGAAGTAGCCGTTCCACCGGGAGATGGCGAAGAACAGGGCCACGGTGGCGATGGTGGACTTCGACATGGGGATGAAGACCTTGGTCATCACCTGGAACTCCGTCGCGCCGTCGACGATAGAGGCCTCCTCGATCTCGCTGGGAACGTTCTCAAAGGCGTTGCGCAGGAGGATGATGTTCATGGCCGCCATACCCATCGCGATGACGATCAGCCACTTGTCGTCGACAATGCCCATCAGGCTGAAGACCGCCTTGGTGTTGCGGTAGTTGATCAACTGCGGCACAATGCCGGCGGAGAACCACATCGTGAACACCAGGAAGAAGTTGAAGAACTTGCGGAACAGCAGGCGCTTCTTGCTCAGCGCGTAGCCGCCCAGGATAGCCACGAACAGCGACCAGATTGTGCCGTAGATGGTCAGGAACAGCGTGTTGGAGTAGGAGTTCCAGAACATGTCGTCGTTGAACATGGTCAGGAACGCGTCGAACTGGACGTTCTTGGTCACGTTGAAACGGGAAGTGACGCGGACCACCTCGAAGGGCACGGCGCCCTCCTCCGCGGCGGAAGCCTCGCCCCAGGCCACGGTGCCGTCCGCCAGCAGGCGGCCTTTGCCCACCTTCTGGTTAAAGCCGTTCAGGGTGATGTCGCCGCTCTTTCCGGGCCAGTTGCTGACCTTCCAGACGCGGTCCGTGTCCTCGGAGACCAGGTGCAGCACGCGGCTGTGGTAATACGCGCTAAGCTTGCGCGCCACGTCCTCGCGGTCCATCCAGGCGATCTTCTCGTCCACGACCACGACGTGCGCGGCTGCTTCGTCCGCACCGGTCATGCGGAAGGCGCCTTCCGGCGGGTTCGCCAGCAGAACGCGGTTGCCGCTCTCGTCCTCGTGATACCACTTCAGCGCCAGGGTGAAGCTCTCGGCGGACTTCTTGTAGCGCTCAGAGCCCGGCAGGAAGGGCTTGCGCACGGTGTAGGCGGGAGTCAGGTACCAGGCGGCGTCCTTGGACAGGTTCAGCCGCGGGGTGTAGGTGATGCCGTCCAGGGTGAAGGTCTCGTCGGCGCCCGCCTTCGCGTCGGGGCTGGCCAGGTCCACCTGCGTGCCCTCGCTGTCGGCGATCTCCAGGGTCAGGACGGCGGGCTCTCCCGCCTCGTCCATCACATACCAGGCGTCTCCGCCGGCGCTCTTCGCCATGAGCTTGGCGCTGCCGGCGCTGAAGTCAAAGGTGTCCTTCTTGCCCGCGGCGGCAAAGAGCGGGAGCTGATTGCCATTCGCGTCCTCGGCGTACCACTGGATCGGTATCCACTCGCCCTTTCCGCCCTCCACGGACCAGCTGGACCACTGGTCGATGGTCTCCAGCCAGCCCACATGGTGCAGGGTGCCGTCTTCCATCTTATAGGTGGTCTCGGTGACCACGCCCCAGGCGGGATACTCGTCGGGATTGAAGGGCTTGTCGGCGGGCGTCCGCTCTCCGTTGTCGTCCACGCAGTACCAGGAGGTATCCGCGGGCTTCTGGGAGATCTGGATCCGCTTGCCGTCCGCCAGCCGGACAAACCAGGTGCCGTCCGTGGGCACAGGTGTCAGGGTCGAGCCCTCGAAGGCATAGTCCGTGCCGTCGGGCAGGGTGACTTCCCACTGGCCGGCCTTCAGCGGGGAGGAGTAGACCTCCACGGCGCCGCCGTCCTGCCACTGCGCCACCCAGACCATGGCCGTCTCGGTCTTGTCGTCGCCCGGCTGCTTGACCTTGCGGGCTTTGAGCTCTTCCATCCAAAGCACCGAGCCGTCCTGCAGCTGATAGCCCGGGCTGCTCTCGCCGGGCAGTAGGGAGATGTCGCCGTGGTCCACGGCGTACCGGCTGCTGATGGAGGAGGAGACGGCGTACACAAAGGGATACAGGCAGCACAAGGCAAAGACCGTCAGAAGCAGGTAGCTGATGATTTTAAAGATCAGTTCGGAAACCGCAAGTCTTCTTTTCACGCTTCATGCCCCCTTCCGTCAGTAGAGGGAGACGTTGGAGGCCTTGCGGGCGATGGTGTTGGATCCGATCACCAGCAGCATGCCAACGACGTTGTTCATCATCTCCGCCGCAGAGGCCAGGCCGGTGTTGCGCGCGCCGGCGTTCTGCGCGTTCTTCAGCTGCCAGGAGAAGGTGGAGATGACCTGGGCGGTGGTCAGCACCTCCGGGTTGTTGCCCTCCGTCAGCAGGATGACCTTCTCGTAGCCTATGCTCAGCATGGAGCCGATGCGCGTGATCAGCATGATGACGATGGTGGAGAGGATGCTGGGCAGCACCACGTAGCGCATCTGCGCCCACTTGCCGGCGCCGTCGATCTGCGCCGCCTCATAGCTGGTGGGCGAGATGGCGATGATCGCCGCGAAGAACACGATGCTGTCGTAGCCCGCGGTCTCCCAGATGCCGCTGATCTGGTAGATCGCGCGGAAGTATTGCGGTTTGTTCAGCAGGCCTCCGATCGCGTCCGCCTCCGGCACGATGCCCAGCGACGATAACAGCCGCGCCACCACGCCGACCTGGTTGGCGGTGGACTGCATGCGCAGCAGCATGATGACCAGCGAGGTCATGATGACCGTGGACATGAATTTCGGCAGATAGGTCAGCACCTGGTACACGCTGCGCGCCGCGTTGGAGCGGATCTCGTTGAAGAACAGCGCCAGGATGATCGGCATCGGGAAGCCGAAGCACAGGCCGTAGAAGCTCAGCACAAACGTGTTGCGCAGGGCCTGCCAGAAGTCCTGGGAGGTCTTGGCAAACGTGCCCGTGCCCAGCAGCAGGGCCTTGAAGTTCGAGAAGCCCATGGAGTACTGCTCCGCCACGCTCTTCACCGAGTCTTCCACCTTGAAGGAGCCCAGCAGCTCGTACATGGGGAAGTAGCGCCAGAAGAGGAACACGAGGATCATGGGCACCAGCATGACATACAGCCGCCAGTCCTTCAGGATCGTGCGGACCACCGTACGCCAGTAGTGCTTCTCAACCTCGTCGCGCACCTTCTGTTCCGGGTTTTCGACCCATATCCCGTGCTCTTTGTCCAGCACGAGATAGTCCGTTCCAATTCCCTTCATCAGAATCCTCCTTCTTCCTCTTCCCGCGAAACGCGGCGGAGATAGTGTCGCTGATCCTCAAACAGTCCGTCCACACGCCGGACGATCCACATCAGCACCAGGGTGAACAGCAGGGTGACGGCCTCCATCATGGCCAGGTTGACCACCTGCGCGCTGCCCGCGCCCAGGATCAGCATCAGGGCGCTCCGGCCGATCTGCATCAGCAGGTGCACCAGGGCCCCGTAGAGCAGGGTCAGCAGGGTTTTCTCCCGCACCTTCTCCCAGCCCAGATACCGCAGCAGGCCCAGGGCGGCCACGCCCAGCAGGTTGCCCGCGCCGCAGATCAGGTACCACTGTCCCGCCGGCTCAAGCCCGGCCGCAAAGCAGTACACGATCCCGCCCAGCGCGGCGTGGATGGCGCCCCAGAGCCCCCAGCGCATCATCACGACCGCCGTGAGCACCGGCGTCACCGAGAGCAGGTACGGCGCATAGGGCATCGCAAGGCCGGCCTTCGTCGCCACAAACTCGAATATCACCGTCAGGACAGCAAACAGTGCCAGGTCGATCGCACGGTACTGCCCGAGGCTTCGCTGCCGCTTCACGCTTTCACCTCCCGGCAGTCGCACACGGATCAACCCAATCATTCTTTTTATATTATAAAATTGCCTCCGGCGGTTGTACATGTCAAAAACAAATCGGGTTATGGACAAAACAGACATGTTCGTCGAATGTTAAGCCCAAAAATTGCATATAAAATCCGGGTTTCCTTCTCCGAAACCCGGTATAGACTCCCCGGAGAGCATACGTCAGAAAAGGCCGAAGAACGCCTTCAGGGCCGCGGGCTCCCGGCACCAGAACACCCGCCAGCCCCGGTTCAGCGCCGCCTCCGCGTTGACCGGGGAGTCATCGATGAACAGCGTCCGGGCCGGCGTGAGGCCGAAGCGCCCCTCTGCCATGGCGAAGAAGGCAGGCTCCGGCTTGAGCAGCCCCACATGCGAGGACACCAGCATGTCGTCGAAACCCGCGAAGAACGCGTGCTTTTGCGCGACAAAGTCAAAAGCTTCCCGCTCGAAGTTGGACAGGACGAAGGTGCGCTTGCCCATCTCCCGGACCCTGCGCAGCGCGGCGACGCCCTCCGGGATCGGCGGCAGGTCGATCCACTCCCGCATGAACTTCGCCACGACCGGCGTGAGCGCGGGCTCCCCGGCGCACATGGCCGCCGGCGCCGTGTCCAGGTTCAGCGTGCCGCGGTCGAGCATCGGCCAGTAGGGCGTGGCCGTGGTGCGGCGGATCACAGCCCGCTGCAGGGCCTCGTCCCCGGGAAAGCTCCGGGCCGCCAGCCACGGCGGGTCAAAGCGCAGCAGCACGTTGCCCACGTCAAAAACCACCGCGTCGATCTCGTCCCAGGGCATTTCAGCAGCTTGATCCTGCGCCAGCAGCGCCATGCTCAGTCCTCCCAGAAAGTGTGATTGCGGGCGATCGTCATCAGGCCCACGCCGTTCTCCCGTCCACCGCCAATGCCGGAGGAAACCGCCCAGGCAAAGGCGTCCTGGTCCGTCACCGTCAGCACGCCGTCCCAATGCGCCACCAGCAGGAACGCGTCCCCGAGGGGCACCCAGCGGACCTCCGTGACCGCGGCCTCCTTGAGCTCAAAGCCGTCGGAGGCGCCCCGGTCGGCCAGCCAGCGGTTCAGCCGGCGCGGCTCCAGCCAGGCAGGGTCCGCCTCGGGCCGGATGCCCGCCGGGGAGGCCGACAGCTGGAAGTTCCAGGTGGTGCCCACCTCGGCCTCCTCCAGGGTCTCGTCGTAGTCAAAGGTCTCCCAGCTGGGGAAGACGCCCGGATAGCCGTAGCGCTCGTGGGCGGCGTAGAGAGACGGCCGCAGTCTGGAGAGGACCTCCAGCCACTGCCGGCTGCCGATCATCTCCAGGCGGAAAAGGGGCTGCATGTTGCCGCCCGCGAAGGCGGCCCGGACTTCCCGCTGCATGCGCCCGGGATCGGCCAGCAGGGCCTGTGTGTCGGAGCGGTTCACATCCAGTGCCATTCTGGTGAGAAACATTCCGGACCCTCCTCTTCCCTATGACTCCTCAACGCTCTCTTTCTTTGCTGATTTTGCCTGATGGTTTCGGGCGCGGCAAGCGGCGCCCCTACAAAACATTACCTGGTTTACGGTGCGAACGCATCAGGCACCGCCCCGCGTCCCCCGCAATTCCGAATTCCGAATTC
>CAMKAE010000111.1 GCA_946410395.1 uncultured Clostridia bacterium | reverse complement strand
GAATCCCGACTAAATCAGTATACTATACGGCTCACCGGGTGTCAATAGCGCCAATGAAATGTTTCAGATTATGTTTTCGAACGTGTATTCAAAAAAGGTTTTCTTTATTATGTCTTGCAAGTATGCTTTGACATATGCAGCGTTTTGATGTAAACTGGAAGCAGCAAATGAGATCCGGAGGAAACTGCCCATGTTGAAGCGAATCGCAACCCTGTCGCTGTGCATCCTGCTTGCAGCCGCAACGGTCCTGGCTGAAGGCGGTACCTTTGATGTGCAATATGAGGTCACCTACAACCAAACCGAAGCCCGCAAAATGGTTTCCATGATCAATGCATTCCGCACAGGCAGCGACGCCTGGTACTGGAATGCCGATAACGAGACCAAGACCTGGTGCACAGACCTGGAGCCCCTGGTCTATGACGCCGAGCTGGAAGCGGTAGCCATGCAGCGCGCGGCGGAGCTGGCAGTGTATTACGCGCACCAGAGGCCGGACGGCTCAAGCTGTTACACCGCTTACGATAGGCTGACCCATTTCTATTGGTCTGCAGGTGAGAACATTGCCATCGGCTATAACAGTTTTGTTGAAGCGTCTGAGGTTTTCACAGCCTGGCAGGAGACGAATGACCCCTATGAAGGGCAAGGTCACCGCCGCAATATGCTTGCAACATCCTTCAATCGCGTCGGCTTTGGCTATGCCAGGATCGGCAACTGTCATTTCTGGACACAGGAGTTTGCGAGAATCGACGAAGACGCGGCAGTCCCGGGGACACCTGTCAATACCGTCGTCACCGCCAGCGTTTCGGTGAGCGAAGACCTGGTGACCGGTCTGACCGGTCTCGCGCCTTCCAGCAGCCAGATGACGCTTGCGTACGCTGAAACCGTTCCCATGCCTACGCTTACAGGCGAGCTGGTCATGACCCAAACCTGGCCCGACGACCGTACGGTTCCCGTCTCCATTGTCACGTCCTGGGAGAGTGCCGATCCGCTCTGCGCCGCGGTGAGTGAGGACGGCGTCACCGGCGCCGCGCTCGGCAGCACCCGTCTTGAAAGCGCCCTGCAGGGGCAGTCTTTCTCCCTGCCGGTGACCGTGCAATATCCTGATCGTCTGACGCCTGACGCGGTGCTTCCGGAGCAGCTCACCGAGCTGGACGGCGAAGCGCTCAGCGGCATTGCCGCTAAAGCCGTCTCCGTGCCCGATAGCCTGCAGGTCTTGGGAAGCCGCGTCTTTGCGGGCAGCCGCATCCGCCAGGTGACCTTCAACGGGGATGTCTTCACGTTTGCTCCGGACGCCTTCAGCGGCTGTCCTGCCGGCATGGTGGTCTTCTGCCCCGTCGGCAGTGTAGCCGACAGTCTGGCCGGCGTGTCCGGCATTACGCTGATCCGGGTTCGCTGATCACAGTCACGTCTGGCAAGTCAATATGACCCCCCGACAGCCCGCATGGTTGCGGGTTTCGGGGGGTTGCGTATGCCCAACCCTCCCGTTTGTGACCTGCTCTGGCAGAACCGTACTATAAAGGTATGTATTATCCCGAGCCCCCGCCGTGTGGCTTTCTTTGCCTGCACGTCTTGATTCATGCATGAGAATCCCATACTATGAGCACATAAAAAGCCGCATCAATTTGCAGAAAGGCACCTGTCATGCGGAAAAGGAGTCTGCTTCTTGCCATCGCGCTGCTGTTCATCATGCCCCTCTGCCACGCCGAGATCATTCGATTGGGAGAGACCCAGTGCCTGCTTCAGGCACCCTCCGGGAAGGACACCGGCACAAAGTATGTCCTTTTTGTCGGATCCGGAGTTTTTTTTCACGCGATCCGTAATTATCAGATTTACACCGCCATGGATGGGGAACTGCTGATCCCCCAGGGTAACGAGAAATACGACAAGCACTCCGCAGCCAGCGATGTGGTGATTCGGGATGTGTACCCCTTCCTGCTGGACTGGGCGAAGGCGGGGCATCAGATGGTGCTGATCGGTTATTCATCCGGCGGATACCCCGCCACGGTCCTGGCTGGCCTGTTGGCGGAGGCCGGCTGCACCGGGACAGTCTATCTCCTGGACGGCGTCTACGGCAACTATCGCTCCACCGCCTTCAACGCCGAGTATTTCCGCAGCCGCTTGAGCACCTGGGATCTGAGGATCTACGCTTCCTCTGACAGAAGCATCAAGATCGCCGAGCGCACCCGCGAGGTAGGTGCCTCCCTATCGGAAGACGGGTTTGTGACCTACCATCAGTATTCCACGAACCACAATGGCATGCAGGTTTTCTTTGACGTCATCCTCAACGATGCCGAAGCTCCGGTGCCCATGCCGCTCACGGAAGAATAATCCATCGCTGTCCTGTCCGAAAGCATCCATCCTTGCGGTCAGGCCGGATCCGACGATCGCATCTATCATTACTCGACCCGGTTCGCGCCTACGGTCTCGAGGAAGAGCGCAAGTAAATATAAAAACACAACAGTATTTTCCCTGCAGGCCCCAAGCAGGCCCAAATTTCCCATTATTTGGCATTTTTATTATGAAAGCATAAAGAGAAAACCCTCGCAAACGCAGTGTTTGCAAGGGTTTCCGTTGCGTACGCCCGGCAGGATTCGAACCTGTGACCTTCAGAGTCGGAGTCTGACACTCTATCCAACTGAGCTACGAGCGCCCGGCTTGAACAAAATAGCACACTCGGCCCGAAAAGTCAAGAGCCGCGCATCACTTGAATGCGGTGCCCGCGCGCGGAGCGATCCGTGTTTTTTACAATGCGGATGAAAGAAAACATCCGCCGCGTCCGTTCTATTGTCGGAACCCCATGATGACAGGGAGGGAAACAGCAATGAAGAAACGCTTTCTGACCGGGCTCCTGGCGGGGCTGCTCCTGCTGATCGCCTGCGCCGCGGCGCTGGCTGAGGACGAGGCGCTGCCCGCGGAGATTCAGACCTACTTTGCCGGCGATGCCTTCCAGGGTGCCGAGATCAAGGGCACGGCCCATTATGCCGGCAGCGGCAGCGACGGCCAGTGGTTCGTGCTGGTCCGCACGGCGAAGGGCACGAACACACTCTACGCCTTCAGGCTCAGCGGCGGCGCCTGGAAGCACAGCTTCCACACCAGCTCCGCCGTCCCCCAGGGCAAGAACACGGTGGAAATCGATACCGTCAAT
Organism: uncultured Clostridia bacterium; assembly: GCA_946410395.1. Taxonomy (GTDB): domain Bacteria; phylum Bacillota; class Clostridia; order Christensenellales; family Aristaeellaceae; genus RUG11272. The sequence continues at coordinate 4,069 of CAMKAE010000111.1, read as the reverse complement.
TCCATGGACACCTGGAGCAACGATAAGCACTACGGCGGCCCGCTGCTGATCATTGTCCAGTATGACGAGTTTGGCGAGAACATTGTGCTCTTCACCGCCTATCAGCGGAACGGTTCCGGGCAGTGGAACCTCGTCCACATCTGGAGTCACACGGGTTTTGAGAACATGGACATCGGCAAGGACCGGATCACCTACTACAAGGAGTTGGGGAGCGGTCAGGTCGCTGGCACCGTCAAGGGAACCATCCAGCGGGATCTTCGCTACGTCAGCCTGTCCGCCGTGCCCAAGACGTTGAAAAAGGCCCGCGCTTCCCTGACCTCCGCGCCGGACCTGCCCGCGGGCTCCGAGCTGCAGGCGCAGGAGATCCAGTTCACCGGCGGCAAAAAGTACGCGGTCCATTCCGCGCCGGACAAGCAGTCCATCCGCGGCGGGAACGGCAAGGCCACCGTCTCCACCAACGGCTGGATCCAGGTCTTCGGCCGCGAGAACGGCTGGATCCTGATCCAGTATTCGATCGACAGCAGCCACTACCGCTTCGGGTATATCGACGCGGCGTCCCTGCCGAAAAAGGCCGATGTCCCCGAGCTGAACTTCACGCGGACGCCGGTGCTCACCGCGTACAGTGTCAGCGTCACGGACGATCCCCTGTATTCCCAGTCGCCGCTGATGGTTCTGCCGGAGGGCGCCGAAGTGACCTGGCTGGCCACCATGGGCAGCTGGGCGTACATCGAGGGCGGCGGTTACCGGGGCTTCATGCCGGTGAGCGCGATCGCCATGCCCGCTTCGGTCTCGCGGGAGACCTTCTCGGTGTACACCGCTTCCGATGGCCTGCAGTATCCCCTCTTTGAGGTCCGCAAGCTGCTCTTCGACGCCTCCGGCAAGGTATACGCTGTGTCCGGCGCCTATGAGCGGACTGTGGAGGACGAAGAGGGCGCTCACGGCGTCATGGCCGACGGCGGCGCGTCCTTCACCTATCCGTTGGCCCCGGATTTCCGCGCCGAGATGCTTGGCAGCATGACCGATCCGGATATGGCCAACTTGCCGGTGACGGACCTTTATGCCTGGTACGTCTCCGCCTACATGGACGGTCAGGCCCCCGCGGGCGGCCATCTGACCTTCCTCTATGATCTGCCCGAGGCCGAGCGCGAGTTTGCCGAAGCGGACTTCTGGTTCGTGACCACGCGCATCCGGCTGAACAGCCAGGGTGAGATCGAGTACATGGAATCCGTGTACGTCCCCTGGGGCTGAACAGAGGCGGCGCGGGAGGGCCGCGGCGGTCTCTCCCGCGCTGTGCGGGGATTGCAATCCTCGGCGGTTTATGGTATAATCCGCCTGCGGTCACGGAGAGGAAGAGGGTGATTGCTGTGCCGCATCAGAAGGGCATCAAGCCTGTGGCGCAGAATCGCAAGGCCTTTCATGATTACTTCGTGGAGGAACGCTACGAGTGCGGCATTGAGCTGTACGGCACGGAGGTCAAGTCCATGCGGCTGGGCCGGGTGAGCCTCAAGGAGAGCTGGGCGCATGTGCTGCGGGGCGAGATCTTCGTGGAGGGCATGCACATCAGCCCCTACGAGCAGGGGAACCAGTTCAACCGCGACCCCATGCGGCCCAAGCGCCTGCTGCTCCATAAGAGCGAGATCCGCAAGCTGGACGGCCTGGTGGCGCGGCAGGGATACACGCTGGTGCCGCTGGAGATCTACCTCAAGGACGGCCGCATGAAGCTGCAGCTGGGCCTGTGCCGCGGCAAGGCCGAGCACGACAAGCGGGACGCCACCGCCAAGCGGGACGCGGACCGCGAGATCCGCCGCGCCCTGCGGCAGAACAATCGCTGAGAAGTCGCTGTCAGACAACATGGGGATGATCCGGTTTCGACGGGAGTGTCGGGGTCAGGATAAGCGAGCTGCGGCCCTGAACCGCATAACAACGGGAAATTAAATTGAACTGACAATAGCGATTTCGCTTTCGCTGCCTAATTAGGCGCGACGTCGGCCCGGGTCGCCCGCGCGCCCGGATCCCGGCGTCATGAGCGCGGGGAACGAACACACCTAAGCTTTGCGGTGATGTCCGTAATATGAAGCTACTGAAGCGGTCAGCCTGTCTGCGGGCGGGCCGCGGAGGGAATGTCAAATCACAGACTGCGCTCGGAGAAAGTCCTGAATCAGAGCTTTCGGACAGGGGTTCGACTCCCCTCATCTCCACCACATGTGCCATGCGCCGCCTGCTTTTCGCGGCGTATGGCATTTCTTTTGGGGCAGGAAAGAATTCTCAGAAAATTTACATTTAGGCTTGACAGTCGAATGGTTTGGTGATAATATCTGACCTGTACCGCGCATACGGTACATAACTTCCGGGAGATGAGGGAGCGCTGTGACCAGGAGAATCAAGCTCATTGTCACCGTGCTCGTGCTGATCGCCGTTGCGGCTCTGGCTGTTGTGGTTGTGAAAGCACCCACGAGCGAGGGCAACAATCTGACGAACGGCAGTTCTGAGGGAGTGGCCACCGAATCAGACCTCACCGGTTCGGAAGAATGATCTGCCTATGACCCGCAAGGGTTCAAATAGGGAAAAGTTAGTTTGCAGAAGATTGAAGGAGGAAATCAATCATGGACAAGAACAAGAAGATCATCATTGCGGTTATCTGCGTGATCGTCATCGCTGTGGCTGTCATCCTGATCGTCAATGGCGGCAAGAAGCCCGCTGAAGAAGCTGCGAAGTCCATCGAAGCTTCCGTCGAGACTGTTGTCGACGCTGCCAAGGACGCTGCCACCGACGCTGCTGAGGCCGTCAAGGACGCTGCCACCGACGCTGCTGAGACCGTGACTGAGACTGTCAAGGACGCTGCCACCGACGCTGTCGAGACCGTGACCGAGGCTGTGCAGGACGCCACCGCTGGCAACTGATCAATAACAGCAATTTCAAGTTTTAAAAGACTGGCCGTCTATTCGATAGACAGTCAGTCTTTTTCTTATTTCAGTTCAAGCTATTCTTTGCACCTCATTCAGCGCTGCGGCGCCAGCTTTCCCCTCAAGGGCAGGCTGATCCGAATCGCGAGGCAAGAGGGAGAATGGCACCATACGGGGCGCGGCAAGCAGCACCCCTGCAGGAATGCGCGAGTGTGTAGGGGCGCCGCTTGCTGCGCCCCACGTTGTCTCCCACCATTTCCCCTGCATTCTCTCCCACCATGTCTTTTCTCGCAGAAACCGCCGCAGCGGTGGATCAGGTTTGCGATCAGCCTTTTACTGAAAACCGCATTAAAGCGGCAGGGATGTCTGATTCCCTGCCGCTGTTATGATTCTCAGTTAATCAATCTCGATAAACACCACGTCGTTGACGCCCAGCGCCGTGCGGATCACGGCCTCGCCGTTCTCCCAGGCCCAGTCGATGGGCATCGGGACGACGGCGCTCTTTTGCTTCAGGTCCTCCACCTCCGCGCGGTTCAGGGAGATCGGGCTGCCCATCGCCTCCCAGAGGGCCAGGGGATTGCCGTGGGTCTCATCGATGCGGCGCTGCGTCACCTTTTCGGGTTTCGCGGGCAGTGCCACGCGCACCTCGGCTTCCTCCGCCGGCAGGTCGAGGTTCTTCATCTTCTGTCGGAACAGCAGCACCTGCGTTTTCTCGCCCTTGCGGAAGGCCGCAATGCCGATCTCGCCCTTCGTGGCCTCCTCCCCCAGGTCGATCCGCTCATCCCCTGCGTCATACAGCATCTTCATCGCATGGAACACCGGCTTCGGAATGCCGTTCTGGGTCAGGAAGCCGAAGCCGCCGTGGAATTCCTGCGGGAAGGGATGCAGCTCCTCAAAGATGTCGCTGAAGCACCAGATCGAGGACGCGTCCAGGTAGTCGGCCACCTCCAGCGCGGTCTTCACGTCGTAGGCCGCCACCTTGCGCGTGTCGTTGGTGTAGGCGCTGAAGATGGCGTTCTCGTTCCACTCTGTGTAGAACAGCGGATAGCCCGCGGCCTGCTGTCGCACGACCTTCACCTGGGTGGCGAAGACGTCGTTGGGCAGGTCCTCGGTCTCGCTCTTGTCCGGCATGATGGCCCGGAAGCCGCTGAGGAAGGTCTTGTCGC
>CAMKAE010000110.1 GCA_946410395.1 uncultured Clostridia bacterium | reverse complement strand
TCCCATCACAGCCCATAAATCTCCGAATACTTCTTCGTCAGATAGTCCGTGTAGCAGGAGGGATCGAAGGGTCCGCCCACGGCGCTGCGAAGGATCTCCGCGGGGAGCAGCAGGCGACCGTGGCGGTGGACGTGCTCCCGCAGCCAGGCGGTGACCTGCGACAGATCGCCCCGGCCCACCGGGCCCCAGACGTCGATATCCCGCTCCATCGCGCGCAGCATCTGGGCACCGTAGGCGTTGCCCAGGGCGTAGCCCGGGAAGTACCCGATGCCGCCGAAGGACCAGTGGCTGTCCTGGAGCACGCCCCGGCGGTGGTCCGGCACATCGATGCCCAAGTAGGTCTTGTACATGCGGTTCCACTCACCCGGAACGTCCTGCACCGCCAGCTCGCCGCTCATCATGGCCTTCTCCAGCTCATAGCGGATCATGACGTGCATGGAATAGGTCAGCTCGTCCGCCTCGGTGCGGATCAGGCTGGGCTGCGCCTTGTTCACCGCGCGCCACAGCTGCTCCGCCGTCACGTCCCGCATCTGCAGGAAGCAGTCGCGCATCAGCGGCAGCAGCGCCTCGCAGAAGGGCAGGCTGCGGCCGATGATGTTCTCGTAGAAGCGGGACTGGCTCTCGTGGATGCCCGTGGAGGAGCCGCCCTCCAGACAAGTGCCCTGCAGCTCGTCGCCGACGCCCAGCTCATACAGTGCGTGACCGCCCTCGTGGATCACGCTGTACATGCTCATGGTGGGGTCTTCCTCGTGATAGTGTGTGGTGATGCGCACGTCGTGCTTGTTGTTGCTGTCGGTGAAGGGATGCTCCGTCTCGCCGATGGCGCAGTCGTCCCGGTTGATGCCCATCAGCGCCATGAGTTTGTCGGAGAAGATCCGCTGCTTCTCCACCGGAAAACGTCCGGTGATGAAGGAGGTGTCCGGCTGCGGCTTCTGGCCCACCGCCGCGATGAGAGGGGTCAGCTTTTCCCGCAGATCGGCGAAGAAGGGATCCAGGGCCGCCATGCTGCACCCCTTCTCATAGTTGTCCAGCAGGACGTCGTAGGCGGCCTTGGAGGCGTCCTTCCGGGCGGCATAGCGGCGGTTGAAATCCACGATCTTTTCCAGATACGGCCGGAAAGCCTCCCAGTCGCTCTTGCCCTTGGCCTCGTGCCACACGGCGCCGGCCTCCTGCACCAGGGCCTCATAGGCCATGTACTCATCCTTCGGCGTGATGAAAAAGTCGTCGCTCTCCTCCTTGCGCTCCTCGGCGCGGCGGCGGGTGACCCTGTCGACCTCCGGCGCGGCCAGGATGATCCCGCAGGCCTCCCGAAGCGCCGGGTCGGTAATGATCTCATGGTAGAACCCGCTGAGGACGGACATGGTCTGCGCCCGCCCTTCGGCGCTGTTCTTCGGCGCCACGGTATCTCCGTCCACGCTCAGTACGCCCATGGCATGGCTGTAGGCCAGCAGGTCACGCTCGGCGTCGTTCAGGCGCCCGATGGCTTCATTCAGGTTCATGCTCGTTTCCTCCGTTTACGTTTAATTTCAAAGGGGATTCCGCTCCCGCAGAAGCGGAATCCCCGGGAAGTCTCCCGCACGGTTCTCAAACATCCAGGATAATGGGCAAAATCATGGGATTGCGCTTGATCTTCTCAAAGATGAAGCGGTGTACCTCGTCCTTGATGCGGTTCTTCAGGTCAGGCCAGTTCTCGCCGGACAGATCGCTGTCCGCGAGGATCTCCCGCACCAGCTCCCGGGTGTTGTCGATGATGTCCTCGTTCTCCCGGACATAGATGAAGCCGCGGCTGATGATATCCGGGCCGCTGACGAGCTTGCACTCGTCGCGGTCGATGGCCATGACCGTGATGATCAGGCCGTCCTCGGAGAGGTGCTTGCGGTCCCGCAGCACCACATTGCCCACGTCGCCCACGCCCAGGCCGTCCACCAGCACCGTGCCGCTGGGCACCTGCTCGCCCAGGGCCAGGCTGTCCTCGGTCATCTCAATGACCTGGCCGATCTCCGGGATCACGATGTTGCGGATGTCCATGCCCATGCTCTCCGCCAGCTCCGCGTGCTGCCAGAGCATGCGGTACTCGCCGTGGATGGGGATGAAGTACTTCGGCCGCACCAGGGCGTGCATCAGCTTCAGCTCCTCCTGGCAGGCGTGGCCGGAGACGTGCACCGACTCCATGGCGGAATACACCACCTGGGCGCCGCAGCGGTAGAGCTGGTTGATGACCCGGCTGATGAACTTCTCGTTGCCGGGGATCGGGGTGGCGGAGATGATGACCATGTCGCTGGGCCGGATCTGCAGCCGGCGGTGCTCGGCGTAGGCCATGCGGGTCAGGCCCGCCATGGGCTCGCCCTGGGAGCCGGTGGTCAGCACCAGGACGTTCTCGTCCGGATAGCGGTCCAGCTCCTCCTGGGGAACCAGCCAGCCCTCGGGGATCCGCAGCTCTCCGATCTCCATGGCCACGTTGCTGACGTTGATCATGCTCCGGCCGATGAAGCAAACCCGCCGGTTGTGGCAGATGGCGCTGTCGATGACCATCTGCATCCGGTGGATGTTGGAGGCAAACATGGCCACGATGACCCGGCCCTGCGCCTCGTCAAAGCAACGCTGGAAGGTGGTGCCCACCTTGAGCTCGCTCATGGTGTGGCCCGGGCGCTCCACGTTGGTGGATTCGCACAGCATGGCCATGACGCCCCGCTCACCCAGGGCCGCAAGGGTCTGCAGATCGATCACGTCGCCGTCGATGGGGGTATAGTCCACCTTGAAGTCACCGGAAAAGAGCACCGTGCCCGCCGGGCAGGTGATGGCGATGGCGCAGGACCCGGCGATGGAGTGACTCACATGGATGAACTGGCAGGTGAACTTGCCCAGCTTCACCGTGTCCCGGGGCTGCACCACCATCATGGGGATGCCGCTGATCCGGTGCTCCTTCAGCTTCAGGTCCACCAGGGCCAGGGTCAGCTTGGTGCCGTAGAGCGGAGCGGGCACCTGCCGCAGGATGTAGGGCGTTCCGCCGATGTGGTCCTCATGTCCGTGGGTCAGCAAATAGCCCCGGACATTCTTCCGCTTGCTCACCAGGTAGGATACGTCCGGGATCACCAGGTCCACGCCCAGCATGTCTTCCTTCGGGAAAATGCTCCCGCAGTCCACGACGATAATATCGTCCTCGTACTCAAAGACATACATGTTCTTGCCGATTTCATCCACGCCGCCCAGGGATACCACCCGGAGCTTGCTCTGCTGTTTCGTCTCCCGCATGAGGGCCTCCTTTCATCTGCAGATTATCGGTGCTTTGAGGCTATAACGATCAACCGCCGGGTTGCCGCCGGCGAGTATTTCATTCGCGATAAGGCTTCAAACTCACTTTCATCTTCAGGTAATTCATTATAACACAATAGTTATTCAAAAATCAATGTAAAAATAACGATATTCGGCCCAATTATCCCGCATTTTTATCAAAAAATGTTCGGCTTTTGGAAGGGTATTCCATCATGATGGGTTGAATGCACAAAAAAAGCAGGCCGTTTCTTGCGCGCGGGGGGCAAAGCGGGTATAATCGGCGTGCAAATCTGCGATAACGGAGAGGGCAGCGCCATGATCATCGACATCCACACCCACACCTTCCCGCCGAAGATCGCCGCGGCGGCCCTGGCGGACATGCAGGCCAAAAGCCGCACGGCCCTCTTTGCCGACGGCACCGCCGACGACCTCTCGGCACACCTGCGGGAGGCCGGTGCAGACCTGGCCGTGGTGCAGCCCGTGGCCACCAGTCCCCGACAGGTGGCACACATCAACGACAGCGTGATCCGCACCAACGCCGCCGCGGCGCAGACGGGGGTGCTCTCCTTTGGAGCCATGCACCCAGCCTTTGAGGACTGGGAGCGGGAGCTGGACCGGCTGGCGGAGGCCGGCGTGCGCGGAATCAAGCTGCACCCCTGCTACCAGCAGACCCCCATGGACGACCCGCGCTGCATCGAAATCCTCCGGCGCTGCGCGGTCCTCGGGCTGATCGTGCTGGTTCACGCCGGCTGGGACGTGGGCCTGCCCGGATCGGACGACGCCCTGCCCGTGCGGATCCGCCGGGCCATGGACGCCGCCGGCCCCGTGACCCTGATCGCCGCGCACATGGGCGGCTGGCGGGACTGGGAGGAGGGCATCCGCCTGCTCCCGGAGACCGGCGCATACATCGACACCGCCTTCTCCTTGGGCAGCATGACCCCCGCCTTTGACGACGCCTACCCGGATGCGCAGAGCCTTATGATGCTGACCCCCAACGCCGCCATGGCGGTGATCCGCGCCTTCGGCCCGGAGCGCGTGCTCTTTGGCACCGACAGCCCCTGGGGCAGCCTGCAGGCCGAGATCAAAAAGATCCGCGCCCTCCCGCTGAGCGCAGAGGAGCAGGCGGCCATTCTGGGCGGGAATGCGGCTCGGCTGCTGGGGGTTGGATAAATCCCATCCGCCAAAAACACGGGAGTCCGGCCTTGTGAAGCCGGGCTCCCGTTTCTTTCCTGGTCTTTTACTTGTCCTTCCATGTGACCTTGCCGCACTTCGAGCACCTGAGCTGGACCTGGGTTTTTGTCCAGAAGATAAAGTACGGAACCTCGGCCTGCCGGCCGGTCGCGACCCAGTCGTGTCCACCGCAGATGATCGAGCTGACGATGTCCGCGATCGGCTTGCTGGGGATGTCGATCCCGCCCTTGCCTCCGACGGTGTTTTTCAGTTCCGGATCCGGGACCGTGCTGATTCCGGCCGCGCTGTTCACCATGTCTGTCATACGTTTTTCCTCCTCCTGCTTCGGTTTTTGATTTGGTTTCTGGTCAGTGGCTTGCAGTTGCTTTCACCCGTTGATACGAAGGGACAGCCGCATGGGGCAGTGTTTTTCCACAAAAAGAGGAGAAACACGCCTGTCCGGAGAATCTCACATCATCATCAAGATCCTGGAGGTTGAGGCAATGCATTACAGAAGACTGGGCAAGACAAACCTGATGGTCAGCGAGATCGGCTTCGGCGGGGAATGGCTGGAGCGGCATCCGGAGGAGGAGAGCGCGGCGGTGATCCGGCACGCGCATGCGCTGGGCGTCAACATCATCGACTGCTGGATGCCCGATCCCAAGTCCCGGGACATCATCGGCAAGGGGATCGCGGGCTGCCGGGAAGAATGGTACATCCAGGGCCATGTGGGCTCCACCTGGCAGAACGGCCAGTACACCCGCGACCGGGACGTGGCGAAGTGCAAGGCGGCCTTTGAGGATCTGCTGACCCGCCTGCGCACGAACTACATTGATCTGGGCATGATCCACTATGTGGACCGGGAGTCGGACTGGGAGCGGGCCATGCAGGGACCGTTCCTGGACTATGTCCTGTCCCTGAAGGCGGCGGGCACCATCCGCCACATCGGCCTGTCCACCCATAACCCGGAGATGGCGGTCCGGGCCGCGCAGACCGGGCTGGTGGAGATGATCCTCTTCAGCGTCAACCCGGCCTTCGACCTGATGCCCCCGATGGACGACCTGGACACGCTGCTGCAGAGCGACTACGCCGATCCCGCGCTGGGTGGCATCGACCCGGCCCGCGCGCGGATGTACCGGATCTGCGAGCAGCTCGACGTGGGCCTCACCTGCATGAAGCCCTTCGCCGGCGGCCGGCTTTTCGACGCGGACCGCTCTCCCTTCGGCGTGGCCATGACGCCGGTGCAGTGCATCCACTACTGCCTGACCAAGCCCGCGGTGGCCTCGGTGCTGTGCGGCTATGACAGCGCGGAGCAGGTGGACGCGGCCGTGGCCTACGAGACCGCGGGCGAGGCGGAAAAGGATTACGCCTCTCTGCTGGCCTCCGCCCCGGAGCACGCCTACGCCGGCGGCGAATGCACCTACTGCGGGCACTGCAAGCCCTGCCCGAAGGACATCGACATCGCCATGGTCAACAAGCTCGCCGACCTGGCCAAACTGCAGCCAGAGGTTCCGGCCTCCCTGCGGGGGCACTACGCCGCGCTAGCCCATCGCGCCGACGAGTGCATCGCCTGCCGGGCCTGCGAGTCCCGCTGCCCCTTCGGCGTAAAAATCGCCGACCGCATGGCGGAGACCGCCGCGCTCTTTGCCTGAAATCGCCCAACTGCGCCCCGGGGCGCAATTTTCCCCTTTTCATCCCGCCTTTTCTGTGGTACAATGAATCAACCCAATTAAGTAAGGAGGTCTTTCCCATGGCCATCGTAACCACGACCGAAATGTTCCGCAAGGCCTATGACGGCGGCTATGCCATCGGTGCCTTCAATGTCAACAACATGGAGATCATCCAGGGCATCACCGAAGCCGCGAAGCTGGAGAACGCCCCCCTGATCCTGCAGGTGTCCGCCGGCGCCCGCAAGTATGCCAAGCACGTCTACCTGATGAAGATGATCGAGGCCGCCGTGGCCGACACCGATCTGCCCATCGCCGTGCATCTGGACCACGGTCCCGACTTCGAGACCTGCAAGAGCTGCATCGACGGCGGCTTCTCCTCCGTCATGATCGACAAGAGCGGCCTGCCCTTCGAGGAGAACATCAAGATCACCAAGCAGGTTGTGGAATATGCCCATGACCACGGCGTGGTGGTGGAAGCCGAGCTGGGCACCCTGGCCGGCGTCGAGGACGAGGTGAAGGTTTCCGCCGAGGATTCCTCCTACACCCATCCCGAAGAAGTGGAAGAATTTGTGACCCGCACCGGCTGCGACTCCCTGGCCATCGCCATCGGCACCAGCCACGGCGCCTACAAGTTCACCGCGGCCCAGTGCACCCGCAACGCTGACGGCATCCTGGTTCCGCCGCCCCTGCGCTTCGACGTGCTGGAGGAAGTCTCCAAGCGTCTGCCCGGGTTCCCCATCGTGCTCCATGGCTCCTCCAGCGTGCCCCAGGAGTTCGTGAAGATCATCAACGAGAACGGCGGCCGCATGCCCGACGCCGTCGGCATCCCCGAGGAGCAGCTGCGCAAGGCGGCCTCCATGGCGGTCTGCAAGATCAACATCGACTCCGACCTGCGCCTGGCCTTCACCGCCTCCGTGCGCAAGCACTTTGTGGAGCATCCGGATCACTTCGATCCCCGGCAGTACCTCACCGAGGCCCGGGACGCCATCCGCGGCATTGTGCGCCACAAGATCGTGGACGTGCTGGGCTGCAACGGCAAGGCCTGATCTCCCGGAACATTCCCGCCCGGCTCCGGCCGGGCTTTTTTGCGTGCGAAAAAGGCCGCTGTCCCGAAGAACAGCGGCCCCGCGCGCTCACATTCCCGGCTCGTCCGTCACCAGCACCGAGAGCCCGATGGGCAGGTCGGCC
>CAMKAE010000109.1 GCA_946410395.1 uncultured Clostridia bacterium | reverse complement strand
AGCGCGGCAGGCTGCCCCGCCGCGCTCCGCTTCGCCATGGCTTACCGCCGGCCCGGATCGGTGTCATCCCAGGTGGTGCGGTTGTTTTCCTTGATGTAGTCGATGATCTCGTCCACATAGCCGAAGGCCAGGCCCACATAGCTGTCCGCGCAGCCGTAGTAGATGGCGATGCGGCCGGTGGCCGGATCCTGCAGCGTGGCACAGGGGAAGGTGACGTTCGGCACGAAGCCGCGCTCCTCATACCACTTCTCGGGGGTCAGCAGCCAGTTGGTGCAGCGGTACTTGACCTTGGAGGGGTTGTCGATGTCGAGGATCGCGCCGCCGATGGAGTACACATAGCCGTTGCAGGTGCCGCTGACGCCGTGGTAGAACAGCAGCCAGCCTTCGCTGGTCTCGATGGGCGCCGCGCCGCCGCCGATCTTGAGGCTCTCCCACCACTCGGAGGAGCGGCCCATGACGTGGCGGTGATTGCCCCAGTAGTGCAGGTCCGGGCTCTCGGACAGGAAGATGTCGCCGAAGGGCGTGTGGCCGGAGTCGGAGGGCCGGGACAGCATCACGAAGTTGCCGTTGATCTTGCGGGGGAAGAGCACCGCGTTGCGGTTGAAGGGCAGGAAGGGATTCTCCACGCGTGTGAAGGTCTTGAAGTCCTTGGTCTTGGCCAGGCCGATGGCCGCGCCGTAGAAGTCCTGGCACCACATGGTGTAGTAGGTGTCGTCCACCTTCACCAGCCGGGGATCGTAGGCGTAGATGGGCTGGAAGGGCTTGCCCTCTTCATCCACGAACTGGATCTTGTCGGGCTCGAATTCCCAGTGGATGCCGTCCTCGGAGTGACCCAGGTAGATGAAGGATACGCCGTCGCACTGCTCGCCGCGGAAGACGCCGATGTACTTGCCCTCGTAGGGCATCACGGCACTGTTGAAGATCCGCGCCACACCCTTGAGCGGGTTGCGGCCGATGATGGGGTTGTCGTTCCACCGCCACAGCGGGGAATTGGAGGGCTCGTCGGTGCGTTCCTGCCAGGGCATGTTGTCCAGGGCCGGGGCCAGAATCTGATACTTGCTCATTTCGTTTTTCATCCTTTCCCGCGTGCGCGGTGATTTGCCGAGTTCATTATAGCGGAAGAAGCGGGGGATTGCAAGGGCTGTTTCGGCCCGGGCTTCACGGCGCGGCGGCGGGCGTGAGCGTCAGGCAGTCCAGCTGCACCCAGCCCCAGAAGGCCGTGACGGCGATCTCGTGCTCGCCGGTCGTCAGGGTGACGCCGGGGGTCACGCAGTCCTCCGTCTCGGTGCCGGACACCGCGGTTTCGCCCACCTGCTCGCCGTCCACCAGCACGTAATTGATCTTGTTGCCGCCGATGCCCGCGGCCCGGATCACGATGTCGTAGACGCCGTCTTCCGGCACGTTCACGGTGAGGGCGACGCCGTCCTCCGGCGCGTTGCCCCACAGCTCCACGCCCGGGCCGCCGGGCAGGGCGGCCATGCGCGCGCTGCCGGAGAGCACGCCGTCCTCAAACTCGAAGGTGAGGCCGGCCTCCGCCGCTTCGGGCACGAGGGTCAGCCGGTCCAGCTGCACCCAGCCCCAGAAGGCGGCCACGGTGATCTCGTGCTCGCCGGCCGTCAGGGTGATGCCGGGGGTGACGCAGTCCTCCGCCGCCTCGCCCTGGACCGCGGTTTCGCCCACCTGCTTGCCGTCCACCAGGACATAGTTGACCTTGTTGCCGCCGATGCCCGCGGCCCGGATCACGATGTCATAGACGCCGTCTGCCGGCACGCTGACGGTGACCGACACCCGGTCGTCCTCCGCGTTGCCCCACAGCTCCACGCCGGGCTCCCCGGCCACGGTGGTCATGCGGGCGCTGCCGGACAGGGTGCCGTCCTCGAACTCCGCCGTGATCCCGGCAGCCACGCCGCCGGCGGCCGCCTCCGGGAGCGCTCTGCCGAAGGCCGGCACGTCCCTGAGCGTCAGGGTGCATTCGTGCTCATAGAACATCTTCAGGCGCTCCGCGTCGGTGTAGTCCTCGCTGTACTGGCCCTTGCTGTCGAGCACGAACTCGTAGCACCAGGTGCACCAGGCGCCCCACATGACGCCGTCCCTGCGGCACTTTTCGGGCGAGGGCACGCAGCCGTTCTCCGAGAGGATGATCAGCTTCGTCGCGTCAGTGTACTTGCTGCAGCGGTAGAAGGCCGAACTCTGGGAGTCGTGGGCGTGATGGCCGGGATAGATGTCCTCGCCGATGATGTCCACCACGTCGTCCCCGGGATACCAGTCTGCGGCCTGGCCGTTCCAGACCCAGATCAGGTTGTCCAGGCCGTGCTCGTTGGTGAAGCGGTCATACATCAGCCGGTAGAGCTGAATGTAGGGCTCCGGGCCGGACGCGCCCCACCAGAACCAGCCGCCGCTGGCCTCGTGCAGGGGCCGCCACAGCACCACGACGCCCGCGTCCCGCAGCTTTTTCAGCTCCTCCGCGATGGCGTCCATGTCGCGCAGCAGCAGCGCGTAGCCCTCCGGGTCCTCGCCGCGCATGATCTTCCCGAGGTCGATGGTGGTCTTTTCGGTGTAGAAGCAGCCCCACCAGTCCGTGCCGGTGGTGTTCACATAGGGCTCCGGAGCCCGCCAGTGCCAGCAGAAGGTGATCAGGTAGCCCTCGTTCCAGTACTGGATCGCCTGGTTCACCGCGGAGGAGCGGGCGCCCATCTTGACCGCGATGGGCGAGGCGTTGAGCAGGTCCAGGCCCAGCAGCGCCGGCTTCAGGCCGGTGACCTTGTCGATGGCCCGGATCTCCGCGCCGTAGCGGGATTCGTCCAGATACTGGCCGGAGATCATTTTCTCGCCGTAGTTCTCGCACAGCCAGGTCATGACGGCTCTGGCGCCCTCGCTTGCGTTGGGGTTGCACAGCGTCGGATCCACGTCGTAGAGATCCTTCTCCGCCTCGGGGGAGGGGGTCAGCTCCACCCAGTCCAGCTTCACCCAGCCCCAGCTCTTGGCCACGGTGATCTCATGGCTGCCGGCATCAAGCCAGACGTGCTCCAGGGTGTGGGGCGCGAAGGCCGTGCTCTCCGCGTGGGTGGTCCCGGCTTCCGCGCCGTCCACCAGCAGGCTGTTGTCCTTGGCGCCGCCGATGCCGGCCTGCATCACGGTGATGTCGTAGAAGGCAGCCTCCGGGAGCTCCACGGTGACCGTCACCGCGTCGCCGTCCGCCTGCAGACCCTCCACCCAGGTGCCGGACACCCGGGCGTTGCCTGCCAGCACGCCGTCCTCGAACTCCGCGTGAATCACGCCAGCTTCCTCCGCCGCCGCGGTCAGGCACGCCAGGGTCAGGACCAGGGCCAGCGCCATAAAGAGTTTCATGCTTTTTTTCATATGCGTCCCTCCGAATCAGGAAATCGGTGATGGTATTATAACGGAAGGACCGGCGGATTGCAACCGGATCGCGAAAAAAGAGCGGATCCCGCCAGCAAAAAACCTCCCGAAGGAGGTTTGCACGTCAGGACCGCGGCCGCAGCTCGCCGCCCAGGTCGAAGTGGTTCCGCCCATCGACGGTGCCGCTGAAGGAGAACACATTGCCCATCCGGCGCAGCTCGGTGTGCACCGTCTCGCCGGGGCGGATCTCCTGGTTGTAGTTCACGGCGAAGTGCGCCAGCTCATAATCGCGCATGGCGTCGATCCCCAGGGCGTCGCAGGCCCAGTCCACATAGCGGGTGTTGTTCACATGGCCGTTGAGGTCGATGTCCGAGTAGCGGGGCATATATTCGGCGGCGCTCAGCGTGCCGCTGACCTGGGTGACGGTGGCGGGCAGGCCGATGGGGGCGGGCAGGTCCCGGTTGTCGGGCATCAGGGCGGCGACCTTCCCGGGCTGGATCATCTTGCGCTCGTGCAGGTCCAGCAGCGCCCAGAGGCTGCCGGCCCGGCCGATCTCCTTTCCCTGATCGTCGCGGATCCGGTACCAGCGCGGAAAGAACCAGCGCCGGCAGGGTGTCGGGAATGTCTCCAGCTCGATGTTCTCGTCCACCTTGGGGTAGCGGTCCATCCGGACCTCGATGCGGGTCAGAATCCACACAACGCCCATGTCCAGCAGGCTGTCACGGCCGGCCCCCAGCAGCAGCGAGTGGGCGCCGCTGATCTCCTGCAGCGCCTGCTGCAGGGCGCCGGGACGCCAGGCGGCGTTCAGATCGCAGTCCCGGATCTGCAGCCGCATTTTTTCGGAATAGGTCTTCTTCAATGGGTTCAGCCTCCTCTTTGCGTGCGTTCGGGAATGTATTCTATCACCATGCGCGCGCTTTTGCAATCAAAAAGCCCGAAGAGTCGGGCATCAATGCTTACGGATCGACGCTGCGCAGATGCGCGAGGCAATCGCGGCACACCTGCTTGTCGCGGAACACGGTCAGGTTCTCCGTCTCGCCGCAGAACACGCATCCGGGCTGGTACTTCCGCAGGATGATATCCTCACCCTCCACAAACACCTCCAGCGGATCCTTGACCGAAATGCCCAGCGTGCGCCGGAGCTCGATGGGAAGGACGACCCGCCCAAGGTTGTCCAGCTGACGCACTACCCCTGTTGATTTCACAGACGTTCCCTCCTCTGTCCGAATGTTCGTTCACCTGAACGGGGCTATATATCGCAGAGATCGTTATATCTCTATAGCAATAAATATTGTATAACCGATCCCCTGCATTGTCAAGCGGGAGACACAAAAAAGTTATGGCTGCAGTGTCCGCAAGGCGTGCGCAGAAAAGCAGCGCCGAAGCCGGCGCCAATGGGATCAGGAAAGGGCTTTACCACTTGTAATGCATGGCCACGGAAACGCAGTTTTGATGGGTGGGATCCACCCGTTTGGTGCCGTGGGTTTTGCTGCCGTAGAAATGGATGCAGAAGTGGCCAGGGAAGTTGTTGTTCTTGATGGTGGTGGTGCCGTGGGGCATGCCGTTCATCGAGGCCGCGTAGACGTGGCCGTTGTAGAGCACCAGGATCGGCCGCCTGCGCCAGGACCAGCTGCCGTAGATGGACTTCATCACGGCGGTGTCCTCCTTGGTCAGGGGCATGGAGTCCATGTGGTTGGCGCCGCTCCAGCGCTTGCAGCGGAAGGTCCGTCCGGTCTTGCAGTCCTTGACGGTAAAGACGGCTCCCTTGGGAATAGTCTTGCTGCCCACGGCGAACCAGTCCAGCCGCTCGGTGACATAGGAGTCCGTCATCTTCGACGTGTCCTCGCCGAACATGGCGGCGATGGTGATCTTGGTGGCGACCCCCGTGGTGCTGAGCTTCTTGGCTGCCTGCAGTCTGCTGACCGCATTCTTGGTGGCGCTGCCGTAAACGCCGTCGAGTTCTCCCCTGTAGTAGCCGCAGGCCGTCAGGCACCGCTGCAGCTTTTTGACGTTGCTGCCCGTGTCCCCCGGAGCGCAGGGCGACGGCTTGCCGATCTTTTTCAGCTCCGCGACCAGGCTCGTCTGGCCGCCGCTGCCGCTGCTGCCGGAGACCACCGTGATGTACTGTTTCATCACGTAGCCGGTGTACTTGCCGTAGATGACCCGGTACCAGCTGCCGGAGGTTCCGGTGATCGTGACCTTGGTGTCCCTGCTCAGGGTCTGCAGGCTCTTGCTCTCGATGGAGGGCGATTTGCGCAGGTTCAGCTGGGAGGTGTTTACGCGCCCGGTCTGTGAGGCGAGCGCAATGGCCGGAAGGAGCAGCAGCGCAGCCAGAATCGCCGCCAGGGTCAACAGACGCCGGCGCAGGCTCGTCTCCGACATGGCATACCGCCCCCTTTCCTGCTTACTCACAGTGAATATATTACAAAAATGTTTCGATGTCAACACTTTCCGAAATATTTTTGTCACTTTGTTGTAATTATTCGGAAACGCATCGGCGGACGGAAGGCGCGAAAGTGCCTTGCATCCCCGCCGCCGGCGTGCTATACTCTTCCCAGGACAAACGCGGGAGGCGTGCGGGATGCAGAGGTACAAAGAGTGGCTGCGGGAGCTGGGGCTCATGACCCTGGGCGACTGCATCATGGTCGTCGGCATTTACTTTTTCAAGTACCCCAACAATTTCTCCACCGGCGGCGTCAGCGGCATCACGGTGATCCTTTCAAAATATATCCCGGACCTCTCCAAGGGCACGATCGGCCTGATCATCAACCTCGCGCTGCTGGCCCTGGGCTACCTGCTGCTGGGGCGGAGCTTCGGGATCAAGACGGCTTATGTGACGGTGCTCCAGGCCGGCCTGCTGCGGGTGCTGGAGGTGCTGATCCCCATGGCGGGGCCGATGACGCAGCAGCCGATGCTGGAGCTGATCTTCGCGGTGTCCCTGCCCGCGGTGGGCTCGGCGATCCTGTTCAACATCGGGGCCTCCTCCGGCGGCACGGACATCGTGGCCATGGTGATGCGCAAATACACCTCCATGAACATCGGCCGGGCGTTGGCCCTGTCGGACTGCATCATCACGCTGATGGCCTGCGTGGCCTTCGGCATGGAGGTGGGCCTGTTTTCGATCCTCGGCCTGGTGATGAAGTCCCTGCTGGTGGACATGGTGCTGGAGAACATCCACACGCACAAATGCTTCCACATCATCACCGCCAACCCGGGCGTCATCGAGCGCTTCATCACCAGGGAGCTGAACCGCGGCGCCACCCGGGTCCACGGCGAGGGCGTCTACACCCACGAGGGCAGGGAAGTGCTGCTGACGGTGGTCAACCGCCGCCAGGCGATCCAGCTCCGGCAATTCGTCAAGAAAAACGACCCCACGGCCTTCCTGCTGATCACCAACACCGGCGAGATCATCGGCAAGGGCTTCCGGGGCCTGGACTGAGGGAGGAGCCATGGAGACCATCACCAGCCTGCAAAACCCGCGGGTCCGGGCCTGGAAAGGGCTCAAGGACCGGAAGGGCCGGCGCGAGACCGGCTGCTTTCTGGTCGAGGGGCGCAAGAGCGTGGCGGAAGCCCTGGAGAGCGGCTTCACGGTGGAGACCCTGCTGCTGACGGAGGCGCAGGCGGATTTCTCCGTGCCCGCGGGGATCCCCGTGTGCCTGCTGCCGGAGCATGTGATGGCGGCGGTCTGCGACACGAAGACACCCCAGGGCGCAGCGGCGGTGGTGCGGATGCGGGAGCAGCCCCTGACCGGCCGGCGCCTGGCGGTGCTCGACGGCGTGCAGGATCCCGGCAACGTGGGCACTATCCTGCGCACGGCGGACGCAGCGGGCCTGGACGGCGCCCTGCTCTCGGCGGAATGCGCGGACCCGTACAGCCCCAAGGTGCTCCGGGCCACCATGGGCAGCGTGTTTCACCTGCCCTTCCGGGTGACGGACGACCTGCCGGGCGAGCTGGCGCGCCTGCGGGAGGAGCGCGG
>CAMKAE010000108.1 GCA_946410395.1 uncultured Clostridia bacterium | reverse complement strand
AGCACGCCACCTCCGACTGGATGGAGATCGAGAAGCAGCGCGGCATCTCCGTCACCTCCTCGGCCATGCAGTTTGAGTTTGACGGCTACCACATCAACATCCTGGACACCCCCGGCCACCAGGACTTCTCCGAGGACACCTACCGCGTGCTGGTGGCGGCGGACGCGGCCGTGATGCTCATCGACGCGGCCAAAGGCGTGGAGGCGCAGACCATCAAGCTGTTCAAGGTCTGCCGCATGCGCAACATCCCGATTTTCACCTTTGTCAACAAGATGGACCGCGCCGCCAAAGACCCCTTCAGCCTCATGCAGGAGCTGGAGGAGGTGCTCGGCATCCGCTCCTGCCCCATCAACTGGCCCATCGGCGTGGACGGCGACTTCCAGGGCGTGTGCCACCTCGACACGCGCGAGGTGGAGCTGTACACCGGCGGCGACCACGGCAAGCGCCAGGTGGAGAAGACCGTCATCGCGCTGGACGATCCGGCCCTGGCGGAGGCGCTGGCCTCCGGCTACCGGGAGCGGCTGAGCGAGGAGATGGAGCTGCTCGAGGCCGGCGAGCCCTTCGACCTGGAGGCTGTGCGCCGCGGCGAGCTGACGCCCATGTTCTTCGGGTCCGCGGTGACCAACTTCGGCGTGGAGCCCTTCCTGGAGCGCTTTCTGCAGTACACGCCGCCGCCCCTGCCCCGCAGGAGCGACCAGGGCGAGATCGGCCCGGAATCCCCGTTCTTCTCCGGCTTTGTGTTCAAAATCCAGGCCAACATGAACCCGGCTCACCGGGACCGGCTGGCCTTTATGCGCATTGTCTCCGGCGCCTTTGAGAAGGGCATGGAGGTCTGGCACTCCGGCACGGGCAAGCCCGTGGCGCTCAAGCAGCCCCAGCAGTTCATGGCCGACGAGCGCGAGGCCGTGGAGGAGGCTTACGCCGGCGACATCATCGGCCTGTTCGATCCCGGCATCTACCAGCTGGGCGACACCCTTTCGAGCGGACCGAAGCTGCATTACGAGAACATTCCCGTGTTCGCGCCGGAGTTCTTCAACCGCGTCCGGCCCAAAGACTCCATGAAGCGCAAGCAGTTCCAGAAGGGCATCACCCAGCTGGCGGAGGAGGGCGCGATCCAGACCTTCATCCGCACCGAGACCGGCCGTGAGGAATTCATGGTGGGCGTGGTGGGCGTGCTGCAGTTCGAGGTGCTTGAGCACCGGCTGCGCACCGAATACCAGGCCGAGCTGGTGATGGAGTCCATGCCCTTCCGCCACGTGCGCTGGGTGGTCTCCTCCCCCAAGCCCGTGGAGGAGCTGAAGCTCACCTCCACCTCCGGCCGGGCCAAGGACAGCCGCGGTCGGGACGTGCTCCTGTTTGAGAACGAGTGGTCCATCCGCCTGGCCTGTGAGAACAACGCGGGCCTGACCCTGGCGGAGACCGCCAGCCGCATGGGGGACTGATCCATGAAAAGCCGCATCCCTTCCGCCGTCCTCAACCTCGCGATCTTCGCCCTGGTCCTCGTCTCCTTCCTGTATATGCTCGGCCTCGGCCAGGAGGGGAACTACAGCGGCTCGGGCTGGCGCATCCAGCGCTTTTACACCGTGCTGTCCAACCTGCTCGAGGGCGCGGTGGCCGCGATCCTGGGCGTCTGGCTGCTGGCCTTCGGCAAGGACAAGCCCATGCCGGTCTGGCTCCGGGTCCTGAACCTTGCGGCGGCGGCCAGCGTTGCCCTGACCTTCACGGTGGTCATGGTCTGGCTCGGGCCGATCCTCGGCTACGCCTCCATGTTTGTCGGCGCGAACCTGTATTTCCACATGACGGTTCCGCTGCTGGCCGTGTTTGACTGCGCGGTGCTGCACAAAGAGAAGATCCGGCTTTTCCCGGACTCCCTCTTTGCCGTCATTCCCACCGCGCTCTACGGCGTGTATTACCTGATCAACATCCTGGCCGTCGGCGTCAAAGCCGGCGACTGGTACATGCTGGTGCACGGCGGCGTGCCCGGCACCCTCGGCATCCTGGCCCTTATGCTGACCGCCGTGTGGGGCCTGGGCCTGCTGGTCTGCCTGCCCCGTCTGCGCCGCCGCTGAGCGCGGTTTTCGGCCCACAAGCCCCGTCCCGGGGCTTTTTCTTGTCACAAGTTGTTATTAAACTTTCTCCGAACTGTAACGATTCGTTCATGCCTGTGCTTGTCTCTGTCACATCCGGATGCTATGATGATATGGACGGGTATCCGCCGTCTTTGCGTCCCGTCGGCAAAGGAGAACCTGATGAAACCGATAAAGTATGTCGTCGACATCCTGCGGGGCATGGTCATCGGCCTGGCCAACCTGATCCCCGGCGTGTCCGGCGGAACCATGATGGTCTCGATGGGGATCTATGACACCCTCATCAACGCCATCAACAACCTTTTCAAGCAATTCAAGAAGTCCGTCCTGGTGGTGCTGCCCTATCTGATCGGCATGGTCCTGGCCATCGGCCTGGGCGCCTTCGGGCTCAAGAAGGCTTTCGCCGAAATCCCCCTGATGACCAACACCCTGTTCATCGGCCTGATCGTGGGTTCCATTCCGGCCATCCTCAAACAGGTGAAGGGCGAGAAGATCGGGGTCGTAGGCATTGTCTGCTTCGTCCTGCTGTTCGCGGCCGTGGTGGTGCTCAAGCTGGTCTCCGCGGAGAACAGTCAGGAGACGCTGCCCACCGGCATCCTCAACATGATCGTGTACTTCTTGCTTGGGATGATTGCCTCCGCCACCATGGTGATCCCGGGCGTGTCCGGCTCCATGATCCTCAAGACCCTGGGGTACTACGAGCCCATCGTCACCGTGACCCTGACAGACTTCATGTCCTCCGTCAAGGCCGGACAGTGGTCCGCCGTCGGTCATGACCTGCTGATTCTGCTCCCCTTTGGCCTGGGCATCGTGGTGGGCATCTTCGCGATCGCCAAGCTGATCGCGGTGCTGCTCAAACGCTGGAAGGGCTATACCTACTGCGCGATCCTCGGTATGGTGGTGGCCTCGCCGGTGGTCATCCTGATGGACAAGACGCTCTATGCGCCCCAGAACACCGGCATCCTGATGCTGGTGGGCAGCGTGCTGACCTTCGCGCTGGGCTTCCTGATCGCGCTGCTGTTCGCGGGCGACCCCGAGCAGCGTGACACACTTCAATAAACATGGATTTCAGGCGCCCGGGCGAGGACGCCGGAACAATATGACAGGGAGGGAACTCTGATGAAAAAGCTTTTGACAACCGCGCTTCTGGCAGTCCTGATGCTGACCGTGATCACCTCGGCCGGCGCTGTCTCCATGCTGCAGCAGGGTGACCGCGGCCCCACTGTCCGGCAGCTCCAGCAGGCCCTGGTCAACGGCGGCTGGGCCGACATCGCCTGTGACGGCGTCTACGGCCCCAAGACCGCCGCGGCCGTGAAATACTATCAGCAGATGCACGGCCTGCAGGCCACCGGCCGGGCGGGCTCCGTGACCCTGACCAACCTGCTGGGCTCCGCCGACGTGACGCTCAACCCCGCCGGCAGCAACAGCATGACCGTCGGTTCCTCCGGCCCTGACGTCTACAACGTGCAGACCCGGCTGAAGGCCCTGGGCTACAGCGTGGGCGCCCTGGACGGCAAGTTCGGCAAGCAGACCCGCGCGGCCGTCGTCGCCTTCCAGCAGCTCAACGGTCTGGCGGCTGACGGCAAGGTCGGCGCCAAGACCCTGACGAAGCTCAACGCGGCCGACGCCGTGGCCTACTACAAGCCCACCACCTACAAGAGCCTGCGCCGCGGCGCGACCGGCGCCGACGTGAGCAAGCTGCAGAACGCGCTGAAGACCGCCGGCTACTACACCGGCGACATCACCGGTTTCTACAGCTATGCCACCGAGGTGGCCGTGCTGAACTTCCAGAAGACCTTCGGCCTGAAGGCCGACGGCATTGCGGGCCAGCAGACCCTGAGCGTGCTCTACGGCACGAAGTGATCCGCGTTCGCGTCAAGCCCGCCTCTTCGGAGGCGGGTTTTGCATTCTCCCGGTGTCCGTGCCGTTTTTCCCGCTTGCGCGCTCCCCGGGATTGTGATACAGTAGTTCCGACCATTCTTTACGGAGGTGCAGGCCCGGTGAATACGGCCCGGATCCGCGCATTCTTCGGCGTGCAGGACATGACCGAAGGCAGCCCCATGGCCAAGCTGGCCCAGTTTTCCATTCCCCTGATCATCGGCAACTTTGCCCAGCAGATGTACAACACCGTGGACTCCATCGTGGTGGGCAACAACCCGAACCTGGGTCTGAACGCCCTGGCGGCCGTGGGCCTGGCCAACCCGATCCTCAACCTGATGTATGTGGTGTTCATGGGCCTGGCCACCGGTGCCAGCATCATGGCCGCGCAGTATTTCGGCGCAAAGGACCGCGAAACCCTGAGCCGCACGGTCGGCACCACGATCACGCTGACCTTCCTGTCCAGCCTGGTGATGATGGTGGTGGGCTATTTTGCCACGCCGCTGCTGATCGGCCTGATCGCGCCGGCGGATGAGCCCACCGTGGGGCAGGGCGCCACCGTCTACCTGCAGATCATCTTCCTGGGCATCCTGGGCAGCGCCGCTTACAACATTTTCTCCGGCGTGCTCCGCGGCGTGGGCGACAGCGTCAACCCCCTGATCTACCTGATCGTCGCCTGCCTGCTGAACATCGTGCTGGACATCGTGCTGGTGAACCTGCTCAACGACGTCAGCGCCGTGGCCTGGGCCACCATCATCGCGCAGTTCGTCTCCGGCGGGCTCTGTCTCTGGCGGCTGACGCGGATGCGGGACCTGTTCACGCTAGACCGGAAGGTGCTGCGGCCGGACAAGAAGCTGACCAAAAAGCTGGTGGGCCTGGGCCTCCCCTCCGGCATCACCCAGGGCCTGTTCTCCATGTCCGCCATGGTGGTGCAGGGCCTGACCTCCGCCATGGGCACGGTGCTCGTGGCCGCCAACAACGTGATCATGCGCGTGGACGGCTTTGCCATGATGCCCAACTTCACCTTCTCCACCGCCGCCACCACCTATGTGGGGCAGAACATCGGCGCGGGCCGCGGCGACCGCGTCCGGGCCGGCGTTCCCGCGGTGCTGAAGCTGGCTCTGGGCACCGCCGCCGTGCTGGTAGCCCTGATCCTGATCTTTGGCAGCTCCCTGATCACGCTGTTCATCAACGCGGGCGAAAAGAACACGGACGCGCTGATTGCGCTGGGCACCCGGGGCCTGCGCTGGCTGTCCCTGGGCTACATCGCCTTCGCGGTCACGGCCTCGCTGCAGGGCGCCATGCGCGGCATCGGCGAGACCCGGATCCCCATGTGGATCTCCATCATCACCACAATCATCATCCGCCTGCCGCTGGCCTATCTGATGGCCGCGCTGACGCGGTCCGCCGACTGGCCCAACGGCCACCCGGACGCCATCTTCTCCTCCCTGCTGATCTCCTGGCTCATCGGCATGGAGATCACGGTGTTCATCTATTACTGGGGCCGCTGGCGTCAGCGCATCCCCAACCTGATGGGCAACGGCTGATTCTCGTGACAGGAAAGGAACCTCTATGCGCAGCCGCATTCTCCGATACAGCGCCATTCAATGCCTGTTCTGGGTCAATTTCGCCATCGTCAGCGGCAATGCCAGCGTCTATCTGAAAAGCCAAAATCTCTCGGACACCGCCATCGGCGCGGTGATTGCCGCGGCGGGCCTGGGCAGCGCCTTTCTCTCGCCGCGCATGGCCGAGTGGGCCCAGCGGGACCGCGAGCGGGGCCTGCACCGGGTGTCGATGGTTTTGCTGAGCGTGTTCAGCGCTTCCGCGGCCGCGGTCATGTTCCTCTTCGGGCGCTCCCCCGCCGGCACCGCCTTCGCCTGGGGCATCTGCGCGCTGATGATGCAGTGCATGCTGCCGCTGGTCAACTCCTTTGCCGTCACCACGGGCGTTCCCTTCGGCGGGCCGCGGGCCGCGGGTTCCGTCGGATACGCCGTTGTCATCTGGGTCTTCGGCCGGATCGTGCCCCTCACCGGGACCTTCATCCTGCCCGGGAGCATGCTCATCGTCTACCTGCTGCTGATGGCCGCGATCCTGCTCTATCCCCATCCCGATCCGCTGCCCGCTCCGGCGCAGGCGGAGGTCCGGCAGGAGCGCAAGGGCTTTTTCCTCAGACGCTACCCGGAGCTCGGCCTGCTGGTGGCCGGGTCCGTCGGCCTCTACCTGAGCCACATGGTGGTCAACACCTTTGCCTTCCAGATCGTCACCGCCAAGGGCGGCGGCACGGAGGAGATGGGCATCGGGTCCGCCATCGCAGCCCTGGTGGAGCTCCCGGTCATGATGGGCTTTGCCCGGATCAACCGCCGCTTCTCCGCCCGCACCCTGCTGTGGGTCAGCGGCGTCTTCTTCACCCTCAAGTCGCTCTTCACGCTGCTGAGCCCCAACCTTCCCCTGTACTATCTGACCCAGGTGCTGCAGATGGGCGCTTTCGCGCTGGCGACCGTCGCGTCGGTGCAGTACATCGCCGAGACCATTCCGCCGGAGGACGCGGTCAAGGGCCAGTCCTGGTATATCATGGCCACCACGATCGGCAACGTCATCGGTGCCCAGGCCGGCGGCTTCTTCCGGGATCAGTGGGGCGTGGATGCCATGCTGGTCTTCGCCACCGTGCTCTCCGGGCTCGGCGCAGCGATCGTTTTCGCGGCGATGCACCGCAAAGCGGCAGTGCAAGAATACTGCTAAATTGAAGAAAAGGGATTTCGCGGTCTGCGGACCGCGACCAGGGCTTTCCGATCGCCCTGGACCTTCGGGTGCATACCGTTGCTTGATTGATAATCCATATACTATTCTTTGATAAGAATGCAAAATGATTGAATGAATGCATATGTCACCATTGAAACCTCACCCCCAGCCCCTCTCCTTTCAGGAGAGGGGAGAGATGCACCGCTGCAAAGCCTTTCCTTCTCCTGTAAGGAGAAGGGGGACCGCCGCAGCGGTGGATGAGGTTTCACTTAGCATGCTTAACTGAGAATAGTATTAACTGAGAATCGAAAAAAACAGGCACGGTCTCCCGTGCCCGCGCGGCGTGATATCACGCCGTTTTTCATTTCTCCAGCCATTGGCTGTCCAGCCAGGCGATGCGCCCCTTCACAAAGCGGAGGACGTCGCCCGCGCAGTCGATCTTCCAGGCGTCCCGGCCCAGGTCGCTCCGCAGGGCCTCGCAGTCGCGGGCCACCCGTTCCAGCGCGTCTTCGAGCACACCGCTTGCAGACAGTTCCGCCCAGCGCACCCGGACCCGATCCCGGAACCAATCGCACTTCATGGCCACAATGAACCAGGGATTGGACCGCTCCGAGTTCGCGGCATAGGGCTGGAAGGTGCAGG
>CAMKAE010000107.1 GCA_946410395.1 uncultured Clostridia bacterium | reverse complement strand
AATTCCGAATTCCGAATTCTCACCGCACCCCCAGCGCTCCCGCCGCCTCGTCCCCGTCCAGGGTGGCGAAGTAGTCCCGGGGCGTCTCCGCCCGGCGGATCAGGCGGAAGCCGCCATCCTCCGTGCGCAGCACCTCCGCCGAGCGCAGGCGGCCGTTGTAGTTGTAGCCCATGGAGAAGCCGTGGGCGCCGGTGTCGTGGATCACCAGCAGGTCGCCGACCGCGATCTCGGGCAGCGCCCGCTGGATCGCGAACTTGTCGTTGTTCTCGCACAGGCAGCCGGTGACGTCGTACACATGGTCGCAGGGGGCTTCCCGCTTGCCGCAGACCGTGATGTGGTGATAGGCGCCGTACATGGCTGGGCGCATCAGGTTCGCGGCGCAGGCGTCCACGCCGATGTAGTGCCGGTAGGTGTCCTTGCGGTGCACCGCGTGGGTCACCAGCCAGCCGGCCGGGCCGGTCATCCAGCGGCCCAGCTCAGTCTTGATCCCCACGCCGCCTGCCGGGAAGACGTCCTCATACACCCGGCGCACGCCCTCGCCCACCGCCAGGATGTCGGTCTCCGGCTGGTCCGGGCGGTAGGGAATGCCCACGCCGCCGGACAGGTTGACGAAGGCCACCGGCAGGCCGACTTCCTCCGAGAGACGCTTCGCCGCCCGGAAGAGTACCTCCGCCAGGGTGGGGTAATAGGCCGTGTCCGTGTTGTTGCTGGCCAGGAAGGCGTGCAGGCCGAAGCGCTTCGCCCCGCGGGCCTTCAGGTCCGCCAGGCCCTCCCGCAGCTGGTCGAAGGTGAAGCCGTACTTGGCCTCCCCCGGGTTGCCCATGATGGCGGTGCCGATGCGGAAATCGCCGCCGGGATTGTAGCGGCAGCAGACCGTCTCCGGAATGCCGCCATTCTCCGCCAGCACCGGGATGTCGGTGATGTCGTCGAGGTTCACGATGCCCCCCAGCCGCCGGGTGTGGGCAAACTCCGCCGGCGGCATCGCGTTGGCGGAGAACATGATGTCCTCCCCGGCAAACCCGCAGGCCTCGGCCAGCATCAGCTCGGTCTCGGAGGAGCAGTCCACGCCGCAGCCCTCCTGCTTCAGGATCCGCAGGACCGCCGGGTTGGGCAGGGCCTTGACGGCGAAATACTCCCGGTAATCCGGACACCAGGCAAAGGCCTGCTGCAGCAGCCGGGCGCGCCGGCGGATCGTCTCCTCGTCATAGAGGTGAAAGGGGGTCGGATAAGCGGCCGCGGCGGCCTCAAAAACCGTATCGGGGAGTGCAAAGTTCGGCATGGGATTCCCTCCGGTGTGCTTTGTTGGGATTTGTAAATTATATCACCGTGCCGGCATGCTGACAAGTTTTTTTCCTGTTTATAATGGCCCCGCGCGTCGGTTGACGAAGGCCCGCCTTCGTGTTATGATAAAGCGAAACAGCAAACACGGAACCAAGGAAGGGAGCAAACCCGCATGAACATTCTGCTCACAGGCGGCGCCGGATTCATCGCCACCCACACCTGCGTGGAGCTGCTGGCCGCCGGCCACAGCGCCGTGATCGTCGACAACTTTGTCAACAGCAAGCCCGAAGCCCTGCGCCGGGTGGAGGAGATCACCGGGAAAAAGCTGGTCTGCTATGAGGCCGACGTCTGCGACCGGGCCGCCATGGAGCGGATCTTCACCGAGAACCGCTTCGACGCCGTCATCCACTTCGCCGGCCTGAAGGCCGTGGGCGAGAGCGTCGCCCAGCCCCTGCGCTATTACCGCAACAATCTCGATGCCACCCTGACCCTCTGCGAGACCATGGCCGCCCACGGCGTGAAGCGGCTGGTCTTCTCCTCCTCCGCCACGGTCTACGGCGTGCCCGACGAGGTGCCCCTGCGGGAGGACATGTTCTGCAAGGGCTGCACCAACCCCTACGGCTGGACCAAGTACATGATCGAGAAGATCCTGCAGGGCGTGGTCACCGCCGATCCGTCATGGACCGTGGTGCTGCTGCGCTACTTCAACCCCATCGGCGCCCACGAGAGCGGCCGCATCGGCGAGAATCCCAACGGCATCCCCAACAACCTGATGCCCTACATCACCCAGGTGGCCGCCGGCAAGCTGGACCACCTCAACGTCTTCGGCGACGACTATGACACCCCCGACGGCACCGGCGTGCGGGACTACATCCACGTGACGGACCTGGCCCGCGGCCATGTGGACGCCTGCGCTTACGCCGCGTCCCACACCGGCTGCGAGATCATCAACCTCGGCACCGGCACAGGCTACAGCGTGCTGGACATCGTGAAGGCCTTCGAGCGGGTCAACGGCGTGAAGATCCCCTATGTCATCGGCCCCCGCCGCCCCGGCGATATCGCCGCCTGCTGGGCCGACCCGTCCAAGGCCAGGGCCCTCCTGGGCTGGGAGGCCAAGAAGACCCTCGACGACATGTGCCGCGACGCCTGGCGCTGGCAGCGCATGAATCCCGACGGCTACGGGGCGTAAGCCTCCCCGCCGGAGCAAAGGAGCCGTCTGATCTATGAAAGCATCCGTCCTCGCCATCGGCACCATGGGCGCCCGCATCGCCGAAGCGCTGGTTCACAGCGCCTTTTGCGGCGCCATGCCCCGGGAGGATGTGCTGCGCGTCACCCTGCTGTACGCCCCGGAGGAGGACGTGACGCACCTGCGGCGTCTCTTTGGCGCCTACAGCGACCTGCGCAGCGGCTGGGGCCTGAACCGGCACACCGGCTTCACCCCGATCCTGAGCCTGCGGACCGGCGGCACCGATCTCCCGCTGAACCGCCTGGCGGATGGCCCGGAGGACGCGGCTCTGCTGCGGGCCGTGCTGCCCGCCCGGGAGGCCGCCGCGCCGGCCATGAGCGCCTCTCCCCGCACAGCCGCCATGGCCTGGACCGCCGCGCTGCGCCACCCGGATCCGCTGATGCGGGAGGTCCTCGCCGACGCCGACGCCATGCCCACCCTGGTCTGCGCCTCCCTGGCGGAGCCCTGCGGCGCCGCCGGTGCCCGGCTGCTGCTTAAGGAGCTGGCCGGCCGCGGAGGCGCCGGCGCGGTGCTCTTCACCGGCTGGACGCAGACCGACACCCCCGCCACCGCCCGGCGCGCCCTCGAGGCCGGAGACTACCCGGCGGACTTCACCGCCCTGCTCGGGCTGCCGGAGGACTGCCGGGCCCCGGGCTCCGCGCCGCACCTGATGCACCTGCTGGCCTGCCGCGCCGTGGACGCCTTCCTGTGCGGCTGGAAGGGCCGCTACGCCTTCCGGGTGCCCACCCGGCTGGACTGGACGGCCTTCGACCCCGGCGGGAATCGCTGGGGGAACTGCTTTGACGCCCTGCTGCGCTTCGACGCTCTCTGGCAGGCGGTTTACGCGCCGGAGGCTGCGCGGCTGCTGCGCGAGGACAAGACCCTGCGCGGCCGCCTCACCCCCTGGGTCGGCAACTGCTTCCCCATCAGCCAGCTCTCCGCCGACGGGCGGGACCTGGCCGGACACCAGGTGGGCTGTGCGCTGCTGATCGCCCACCACGGCGCGGCCTTCCTGCGCAGCGTCCAGGCTTCCCTGCCCTATGTGCTGCGCCCCTCGCCTTCTCTCGACGAGATGCGCGCGCAGGCGGAGGAGCACTACGAGACCGTGCTCAAGCGCGCGGGGCTCCTGTCCCTGCTGGAGTACGACATCCGGCAGAGCGCCATGGCCCAGGTCACCACCATCCACCGGCACGACATGGCCGACACCGAGTCCGAGACCGCCCTGCGCCAGAAGGAAGAGCTGCAGGAAGCCCTCGAGGAGAAGCTCTCGGTCCAGGCCGCCCTCGACAAGCCCCTGGGCACCCGGGTCCGGCGCAGCATGATGCGCGCCTTCGCCGACGAGACCGCCCGGGAGGCCGCCGACGTGCGGGCCCAGGCGGAGGAGGCGAGCCGCCGCATCGGAAAAGCTGCCGCCATCGCCCGGCCCGACGAGATGCCCAAGGTGGACCAGGCCCGGGCCCGGCTCAAGCGCATGCAGCGGCGGGTGGCCAGCCTGGAGGGCCGGGCCGCCCGGGCCGCCGCGGACCGGGACGCCGCCGCCGCCGCGGAGCCAATCCCTGTCAGGGAGGATGCGGCGCCCGCGGAGGTCTTCTGGCCCGCCGCCTGGCTCGACGCCCTGTGCACCCTGCCCCGCACCGACCCGAAGATCCGCCCGCGGCAGGCCGCCGCCGTGCTCTCCACCTGGCCCTGGACCGACCGCCCCGCGCGCTTCGTGCAGGACATGACCGCCAGGGCCGAGCTGCCGGACGTCCCACCCGCCCTGCGCCTGATCGAAGCCCTTTTCCGGGCTGTGCTGTGACGCCGCCCCGAGGAGACCGCCATGCCTGATGAAACCTTTGTGCTGCTGCCCGATGAGACCGATCCGGTGGCGCTGCCGGAGGGCACGGGCCTGACAGCGGCGCCGGACGCGCTCCTGCGCGTCGCCGCCGCCGCCATGCGCCCTGTCCCACCCGACCCGGCCGACACCCCGGAACACCTGCCCGCCTGGCGCGGGCTTTTGGCCTTTGCGCTGCTGAGCGACACCTTCTCCGCCGGACAGCTGACGGTGTCGGAGATCAAGGCCGACGCCTCGCCCCTGGCCGAGGCCGCGCTCAGCGCCCTGGGCCGGGAATCGCTGCGGCCCGTGCGCTGGGAAGTGGGGGACCGCAGCGAGGTGCTGGGCATCGCCGACAAAACCTGGGGCATCCTGCCCGCCCGGCAAGACCCGGCCCTGCGCGACATGCTGCCGCCGGAGGTCACCTGGCTGGAGGGCACGGGAACCTTCGGGGACCCTGCCGCCCGGCTGGATTGCGCCCGGCGGACCCTGCTGCGCCGCCGCCTGCTGGCCCTGGGCAGTCCGGAGACAAAGGCCTTTGCCGACCTCCTCGCCGAGCATGAGAACGCCGTACTGGACAGCGCCCTGATGGGCAGCGACGCCGAGGATTGGCGCAGCCGGATCACCGCGGTGGCCTGCCTCGGGGACGAGCAGGATTTCGCCCCGCTGCAGCTGAAGCCGGAGACCGTGCGCCAAGGCGTCAACGCCCTGCTCACCGCTCTGGGCAAGACCGACCCGGAGGGCGCGCTGCCCGCCGCCGGCACCTGGTCCTGGCGGGGAACGCCCTTCGCCCGCCTGGGCAGCCGCATCGGCCTGGAGCCCCTGCCGGAAGCAGGGGACGCCGCCAAGGAAGCCCTGGCCGAGCTGTCGGAGGAGTGGAAGCTGCTGAGCCGCTCCTCCCGCCGCCTGATGGCCCAGGCGCACGAGCGCCTGCAGCGCTGGTGCGAAGAGCACGCCGGTCAGCTGGATCCCCAGGCCCGGAGCCAGACCAGCCTCTGGGTCGAGGCCATGAAGCAGGAGAGCCTGCTGCCCAAGGAGCTGCCGGTCTTCACCTGGCCGCTGGACGACGCCTCGCCGGCGCTGCGGCTCCTGTTCCGGGACGCCCTGGGCGAGGAAGGCGCAGCCCTGGCCCTGCATCCCTTCTCCGACGCGGTGACCCTGGTGCGGGGCGGCATGCTGGGCGACGCCCGGCTGGAGGCCGCCTGTACGGTGGAGGACGGGGAGGCGGGCCGCATCGCGCTGCCGCCCCTGAGCGATGCCGTGGCGGAGCATGTCACGCGCCATGGCTGGGGCGACGGCTGCCCTGATCCCGCCCTGACCCGGCTGCGCTCGCTTTCCGACGGCGGCGTTGAGGTCACGCTGACCTTCGCCGGCCGGGAGGCGCTGCAGCTGAAGCGTACCTACACCCCCGAGGAGCAGCTGCGCATGGAGCTGCCCCCGTCCCTGTCCATGTGGCCCCTGACGCCCCTGCCCCCGGAGCGCTGGCACCGGTACTGGCTCAGCGTGAGCGGCGGCTGCACCCTGCGCCTGCTGCGCGAAGGCCGCTGGGCGGAGGAGCGGATCGACGACACCGAAACCCGGGTCTTCTCCCTGGACACCTTCCCCCGCGCCGTCACCCTGCGCCAGGGCGGAAAAACCCTGGGCATCCTCACCAGCCTTGACCCGCAGGCCCAGCAAACCGGCAGCGGCGCTATGACCGGCGCGCTGGACATCGGCGGCGCGGGCGTGCGGCTGTTCCTGCAGGCCGGCGGCCTGACGGAGCCCCTCTCCCTGCCCTCGCTGTGGCGGATCCTGCTGCGGGCCGACCGGGAATACGCCCGGGAGCCGCTGCCGGTGTGGCCCCTGGGACCCGTGCTGCCCGCCGCTGTCTCCCTGACCGGTGACGCGGACGATCCCGCGCTCTTTGCCGACGGCCACATCGTGCCGGAGGAGCAGAGCGACAGCCCCGACGCCTTCGGCAACCTGCTCTGGCGCGGCGACCGCACCGGCGTCCGGGCCCGGCGGATCCTGATCCGCGAAAGCCTGCTGCTCCTCTCCCTGGCGGCGGCGCAGCGGGGCGCGGACAGTTTACAGCTGCGCCTCACCCTCCCCGACACCATGACCGACGCCGCCCGGCAGGCATTGATGACCGAGCTGACCGTGCTCTGCGGCGCGATGAGCCGGGAGACCGGGTTGACGCTGACACCCGAGTCCGCCCCGGTTCCGTCGCTGGCCGCCTGCCTGGCCTTCGCGCGGCAGCGCTTCCCGGGCATGCCCGTGGCGGTGCTGGACATCGGCTCGGGCAGCGCCGGGTGCGCCGTCTGGCTGCGGGGTCTGGAGCGCCCGGCCCTCTCGGTGAACCTGGGAGACGGGGTCTCGGCGTTCCTGGCCCATGTGTTCAGCCTGCGGCCCACGTGGCTGCAGGAGGAATTGTGGCTGGAGGCCGGCGCCTATGACCGGCCTGCGGAGCAGCGCTTCCGGCGGGCCGGAGAGCTGGCCGCCCGGGCCTCGGGCTCCCCCGCGGGCTTCGACGCCCTGCGCCGCACCCTGGACCGGCTGCTGGGCCCGGACTTCGCGGACACGGCCGCCGCCATCGGCAAGGCCTGCGCGGCCGCCATGCGGGTCTCCCGCGTGCAGTCCCTGCTTCTGTTCACCTTCGCCCTGCGCCTGACCCAGTGCGGCCTGGCCCTGGAAAAGCTCCGCTGGGACAGCGCCCTGTCCATCCATCTGCCGCCCGAGATGCCCCTGTTCATGGCCGGGCAGGCGCCGCTGCTGATCAGCACCTTCGACAGCACCCAGCAGTGGCAGCTGACCCGCTTCAGCACCCTGGCCATGAGCGGCGGCCATCCTGTGATGAGCTTCCCCATGACCTGGAGCTCCGCGCCCGGCACGGAGGCCGCCCAGGGCGCCTTCGACGTCCCCCTGCCCGCCCCGGAGGCCGGCATCACCCGCCTGGAGGGCGCCGTGCAGCCCGTGCAGCTCACCGGCAGCTTCCTCATGGCCTTCCGGCAGTGCTTCCCGGACGCCGCGGACCAGCTCTTCCCGGGCTTCTTCACCTTCGACGGCTATGCGACACCCTTCGCGGAGACCACGCTGACGGCCGCCGCGTCGCGGATCCCCGCCCGGTCCTCCGACCCCTTCCGCCTGCTGACGGAGGGCATCCTGCTCGACCTGCTCCGCTGAGCCATCAAGCGTTTACTG
>CAMKAE010000106.1 GCA_946410395.1 uncultured Clostridia bacterium | reverse complement strand
CGCGCCGCACGGCAACCAGGTGCAGGTCGCTGAGGTTGAGGAAGTTGCTTCCGAGAAAGCTGCGGAAGATGTCGCCGATACTGTCGAAGAGCCGATTGTCGAGGAAGAAGCTGCTCCGGAGGAGACTGTTGTCGAGGAGCCTGTGGCCGAGGCTGCAGAAGCTCCTGTTGAAGAGCCCGCTGCTGAGATCGAACCGGCTGTCGAGGAGCCTGCTGCTGAGACCGAACCAGCTGTTGAAGAGCCTGCTGCTGAGACCGAACCGGCCGTCGAGGAGCCTGCTGCTGAGACCGAAGACATTGTCGCTGAGCCTGAAGAAGCTCCTGCCGTGCAAAACTCCCGTACGCCTGTCAAGAACACGGGTGTCATCGTTGAGGCCAAGAGAACACCTGTTAAAAGCACCGGTGTTATTGTGGAGATCACGACAATTACTCCTCAAGAATAATCCCTGATCGAATACCCAATTGCGGCTCCGTTCCGGTGAGAGCTTCTCCTGTGAACGGAGCCGCATCGTGTTTCACGCCATATTGCTCATCCGGAGGACTTTATTATGAGTGAACCGACCTTTTCCTGCATCGCGACATCTGCTTTCGGTACAGAAGGCCTGGCTGCCTCTGATCTTCGCCGGCTTGGCTTTCGGGATGCCAAGGCTGAAACAGGAGGCGCGCGTTTTTCCGCGGATCCGGCCGGAATCTACCTGGCCAATCTTCGCCTGCGCACGGCAGACAGAGTACTGATTGTCCTTGCGGAAGCCATGTGCAGAACCTTTGAAGATCTCTTTCAGCTTGTCAGCAGCATTCCGTGGGAGAAGATCGTAACGCCGGACGGCCGCTATCACGTTTCGGGAAAATGTGTGCGCAGCCAGCTGATGAGCGTCCGGGATTGCCAAGCCGTTGCGAAAAAGGCGATCATCGAGCGCCTCAGCCGGACGACAGGCAGAAGCCGCTTTCCGGAGACGGGGGTGGAGTTTCCGATTGAGATTGGCATCTACAGCGACATGGCGCGCGTCTCTCTGGACACATCGGGTGCAGCCCTCAATCGCCGCGGATACAGAACATGGAACGGGGAGGCCCCGCTCAGGGAGACGCTGGCGGCTTCCCTGGTTGAGCTGTCTCCCTGGCGCCCGGGCATGCGCCTGCATGATCCCTGCTGCGGGACCGGCACAATTCTCATTGAGGCGGCTTACCGGGCAGCCCATCGCGCGCCCGGCCTTACGCGGAGTTTCGCCTGTGACGGCTTCCCGCAATTCCGGGACACAGACCGTGACGGGATCCGCAGGTCGGTGGAATCAGACGTTGATTATGACCGCATTGGAATGATCAGCGGATCAGACATTGATCAGGAGGCGCTCACCCTGGCACAGCGGCACGTCCGGCAAGCCGGCCTGAACGGGAAGATTGACCTGCAGCATTGTCCGCTGCAGGATCTTCAGCTGTCCGGCGAACCGGGTGTCTTCATCTGCAACCCACCCTATGGAGAGCGTCTCAGTGACCGGAAAACCTGCGAAAAACTGTACGCGGATCTGGGCAAGCTGCACAAGCGTCATCCCGGCTGGTCGCTCTGCGCGATCTCATCCGACCCGATGTTCGAGCGCGCCTTTGGCCGGAGAGCCGTCAAAAAAAGGCGTTTGTACAACGGACGCTTGGAGTGCGAATTCATGATCTTTGACGAAAAATAGACGATTGGCTTCTGTTTCGCGTCAAGATATGCTATACTGAACGCAGCAACCGATCCGGAGGTGGAAACATGGAAGCCCTGATCGCAAAATGGCACCGGGAACTGGAACTGTTCAGCGCTGTCAAGCCGCTGATCATCCTGGAAGGGAACATCACCGATAAATACAGATATCCCGTGGCGGGATCGGTTGGGGAGGACGAGCTGGTTCCGCTTCCCCGCTATCTGATGGCTTTTTTTGCCGATCAGGGCTGGGGCTCGGTGGTTTTCTACTCAAACCTGATGGGCATCATGAATCCGTATGACCGCTCTATGCTCGATGCTTATGCGCGGGTCGCCAAAGCAGAGACCAAGAACGGCGTGATCGCGGCGGAATTCCGCGGCAACGCCGCGACCACGGCGCCGAACGTGATCCGCAGGGCCATGATCCAGCAGGAGGTTGCCACGGTGACCGTTCTGGAACTGGCCAGTTTCTATATCACCTCGCCGGACCGGATGGATCAGCAGGACGTAAACAGTTTCAATCTCCTGCTGCAGGCAGCGCTGTCCGCATCAACGGTCCGGACACCCCAGGGCCGGCGACGCAACATCCTGGTGGTGCTCGTAAACAAGCGCAACGATCTCCCGGCCTGGTTCTATCTCAACAATCCATGCTGCCGCGCCATCACCCTGGAGGCCCCGGACCGCGAGGAGCGCATGCGGCTTGTCACCAACCGGTTCGCCACCTTCTTCGACGGCTCGGTCTACCGCACGGACATGCCCTGGTATCGCGAGCATCCCCATGAGCTCCTGAAGCTGCAGGAGAAGTTTGTCGGGCTGACGGAGGGGCTGACCTTTACGGAACTCGACGCCCTCCGCACGCTTGGAAAGCAGGAGCTGACGGCCGTGCGTGATCTTTGCCAGGTCGTGGATCTCTACAAGTACGGCTTCAAGGACAATCCGTGGGAGCGGCTGTCCATGGCAAGCCTCAAAACGGCCAAGGAGGATTTCCAGCAGCGGATCAAAGGCCAGGACGCGGCGCTGGAACGGACGCTCGACGTGGTAAAACGCGCGGTCACAGGCATGAACGGCCTTTCATCCTCCTCGACCGCAAAGCCCAAGGGTGTGCTGTTCTATGCGGGCCCCACAGGCGTCGGCAAAACCGAGACCGCCAAGGCCCTCGCGGAAAAGCTCTTCGGCGACGAAAGTGCCTGCGTCCGGTTCGACATGAGCGAATACGGCCAGAGCCACTCTGATCAGAAGCTCATGGGCGCACCGCCCGGCTATGTGGGTTACGAAGCCGGCGGTCAGCTCACCAACGCGATCAAGAAGAACCCCTTCTGCATTCTGCTCTTCGATGAGATCGAGAAAGCCCACACGAACATTCTGGACAAGTTCCTGCAGATCCTCGAAGACGGCCGCATGACGGACGGCCAGGGCAATACCGTCTATTTCGGCGAGACCATCATCATCTTCACCAGCAATCTGGGCATTTATGTCAAGGACGCGTTGGGCCAGCGGCATGCCAACGTCACCATGGATATGTCCTACGACGAGGTTCAGACCCGCGTCCGCAGCGCCATTGAGGATCACTTCAAGCTGGAACTGGGACGCCCGGAAATCCTCAACCGCATCGGCGAGAACATCGTCGTGTTTGACTATATCCGCGCCGAGGCCGGTGAAGCCATCCTGTCAGCGCAGGTCAAAAAGATTCAGCGGCGTCTTGAGGAGCAGAAGCAGATCCGCCTTCTGGTGACGGACGAGGCTTACGCGCAGCTTCGTGCCGCAGCGCTGGATGATCTCTCCAACGGCGGACGCGGCATCGGCAATCAGGTGGAAAGCCTGCTGATCAACCCGCTGTCCAGATGGCTCTTCGACCACGAGATTTCCGGCAGCGCGGAAGTGACGATTCAGGCCTTCCATGTGGAGGATAACCCGCCGACCATTTCCTGCTGCCTGGCGGACGAGAAAGGAGAGAAAGCCGATGGCGAATGAACCCCGCAAGGGCAATCCGCTGGACATGCTCTACCAGATCGTGAATGATCTCTGGCCCGGCAGCGCGCCAAAGGCTGTGCAAAAGCCTGAAAGTGAAGAAGCGGGGCAGGCCGCAAAGGACTTTGTGGACACCTACATGGCCAAAACAGCGGATGTCCTGGGCAATCCACCCGAAGCCCCCGCCCCGGCCGTCCAGGCAACAGAACCTGAGCCTGCTGTCGTATCCGGCCCGCCGCCGTTTGAGGAATACTGGCGCAGAGCAGACGAGCGCATTGAGTGGACAGAGGTCCTGACGAGTGACAGGCCCGTGGACGGGCTGACGGATGACAAGACCTGGCACTTCCTGCACGAACGTGCTGAGCGCGTGCTGAGCGGTGATCTGGCCGCTTACGGGGAAGTGCTCAAGCGCCTGGATCCGCTGGCGGACCTGAAGCATTATGCCGGCCATGTCACCGTCACCGCGCCGGACAGCGATCGAGTCACGGTCTTCTTTGAAGCACTGCCGGAGCAGCAGAACACTGTGGAAGATAGAAGGCTTCTGGCCGGTCTGTCTTTGCGATGCGCGCGGGACGTGATGGCCCTGCTGCCCGTCAGCACCGTTGAGGTCAGCGGAAAGCTGGCCGACGGCGCCGCCATCACGGTGTGCTATCCCCGGGATCCGCTCCGCAAAGCGCGCTTTGGTTTCCTGGACCCCGTTGCATTTGCCGAAGAGCTGGGGGCGGAATTCAAGCCTGATAAGACGGATACATCCCGGGAGAATAACGCGGATTCACAGTGAACTGCGTTTTTCCCCTTTACGGCGCGCGAAGAAAATGCTATACTGATCGGGCGTCAGAAAACGCGGGGGAGGTGACAATGTGGCGCAGTCGCGTGATATCGGGGTGGACCTGGGTACATCCCATGTACTGATCTATATGCGCGGGCGGGGCATTGTCCTCCGGGAGCCCGCGGTTGTGGCTGTCGACCGGGACCTGGACCGGGTGCTGGCCGTCGGAAGCGACGCCTACAGGCTGATCGGCCGGACGCCGGGCAACATCCAGGCCGTCCGTCCGCTGCGCAACGGCACCATTGCGGATTACGATCTGATGAAGACGCTGCTCTCCGAGCTCGTATCCCATGCGGTGGGCCGCCGCCTGTTCTCGAGGCCCCGGGCTGTCGTCTCCGTGCCCTCCGGCGTGAATGAGGTCGAGAAGCGCTCCATCATCAGCATCATGTTCGACGCGGGCATGCGGCGGACGCAGATGCTCGAGCGGCCGCTCGCCGCGGCGCTGGGCGTCGGCATCCGATTTGATGAGGCCTACGGGAGCATGATTGTGGACATCGGCGCGGGTGCGACGGACATCGCCGTGCTGGCCATGAGCGAGGTCTCCGTCGGCACGACCGTTCCGCTGGGCGGCGACGCCTTCGATGACGCCATCATCCGCTACATCCGCAAAAAGCACAACCTGCTGATCGGCGAAAAGACAGCAGAGGAACTCAAGATCAACCTGGGCAGCGCGCTGGAGCCGGCGGACACCGTCTCCATGGACGTCACCGGCCGGAATCTGATCTCCGGCCTGCCCAAGACGCACGCCGTCACCTCCATGGAGGTGTATGAGGCCATCTCCGAGCCGCTCAATCAGCTGGTGGAGGCGATCCAGAGCGTGATCGAGCGCACACCGCCGCAGCTGGCGGCTGACGTCTTCGACGAAGGCATTGTGCTCACCGGCGGCGGAGCGGCCCTGAACAATCTCGCCGACGGCGTATACCGGCAGTTGCACATTCCCTGTGCGATTGCCGAAGATCCTCAGGCCAGCGTCGCCGCGGGCTGCGGACAGGCGCTGGAAGACACGCCCGCCATGCGCAGGCTGCTCAGCGAGAGCAAACGCCGTCTTCGCGGATAACCCAAAAGGATGCAGTTCCGGCCGCATCCTTTTTTCGTGCGAAAAAGCCCGCCGTGTACGGCAGGCTCATGAATCATTCTTCACCTCGGTCAGGAACTTCTCCAGCTTGCGCTTGACCCGCTGGAGCGCGTTGTCAATGGACTTGACATGGCGCCCCAGCATCTGCGCGATTTCCTGGTAGCTCCGGCCGTCCAGATACGCCGCCAGCACCTGCTGTTCCAGTTCCGAGAGGACCTCGTTGATTCGCAGGTTGATGGTGTGCATATTCTCCTGGCTGATGATCAGATCTTCCGGGTTGGTGGCCCGGCCTTCGATGATCACATCCAGCAACGTCCGGTCCGACTCGTCGTCGTACAGGGGTTTGTTGAGCGAGACATAGCTGTTGAGCGGGATGTGTTTCTGCCGGGTCGCGGTCTTGATGGCGGTGATGATCTGACGCGTGATGCACAGCTCCGCAAAAGCCCGGAAGGAGGTCAGCTTCTCCGCGCGGAAGTCCCGGATGGCCTTATACAGGCCGATCATACCTTCCTGCACAATGTCCTCATGATCCGCACCGATCAGGAAATAGCTCCGCGCTTTGGATCGCACGAAATTCTTGTATTTGTTGAGGAGGTATTCCACCGCCCGCTCATCGCCCTGATGACAGAGGATGACCAGGTCTTCGTCAGTTTTGTCCGCGTAGGGGGAATCGGCCTCGATCTCGGAAGGCTTCAGCTCCGCCGCATTCTCCTCATCCATGGGCTCAAGGTCAGGATCGTATGTCAATCGGATCCGCCTCCCTTTCAGCCTCTCCGGATTCTTTCCAGCTCTGCTTTCAAGTTTTCCGGCAGCTGTGCTTCAATGTTCTTTCCGGACTGGACGGACCTCGCACTGGCGCGCTGCACACCGGTCTGACGGGTCTGGCGGAGTTCCCGCAGCAGCTCCCGGGATGTGAGCCTCGTCGCGCCGGTGGCCAGCACCTGGGATTGCTCGAGCCCGTCCGACGTGGCCACTCGGACCGTTCTGTAGCGCGGCGTTTCCGCCACCAGCCGCTCAATGTAGCTGTCTGCGGTCTCCGCATGGCGCGTAAAGATAACGGTCACCGGCCCGAAGCGCTCCTCGGTCCGGATTTTCCGGTCGGACATATACCCGTCAAAAACCAGGACGATGTCCTCTCCGGAGTATCCGCCGTAATCCTGAAGCGCGTGAAGCAGCTGATTCCGGCTCTCCTCCACGGACCAGCTCCGCCGCTCAGCTTCCGGCCACGCGCCGATGACGTTGTAGCCGTCCACAACCAGAAGGGGATTCATTTCCGCCTCGCCGAGAGCACGCGATACATGACAATGCCGGCGGCCACAGAGGCGTTCAGGCTGTCAAGCTTGCCGCGCATGGGGAGTGAAACCTCACGGTCGCACAGATCCGCCGTCAGCCGGCTGATCCCGCTGCCCTCGCTGCCCACCACCAGCGCAACGCCGCCGCTAAAGTCCACCTGCTCATAGTCCTCGCCGTCCATGGCAAGGCCGTACACCCAGACGCCCCGCTGCTTGAGCTCCTCGATCAGGCGGTTCAGGTTGTTCACCCGGGCCACCTTCACATGCTCTACCGCGCCCGCAGAGGCTTTTACGGCAGCCGGGGTCAGCCCGACGCCGCGCCGCTCCCGCACGATCACGCCGTGCGCGCCCGCGCACTCCGCGCTGCGGATGATCGCGCCCAGGTTATGCGGATCGGTGACGCCGTCGAGGATCACCAGGAAGGGGTCTTCGCCGCGTTCGGACGCAAGGTTCAGCATGTCTTCCACCCTCGCATAGGCGTATGCGGAGGCAAAGGCAACCAGGCCCTGATGGTTCCGGGCCAGCTCGTCCAGCCGGCTCTTTTCCACCTTCTGGACGGGAATGTGCGCCTCCAGCGCCATCTGAACAATCTGCCGGGCGGAACCGGTGAGCTCGCCCTTCTGCACCAGCAGCTTTTCGATGTCCCGCTGGCTCTTCAGCGCCTCGCGGATGGGATTGCGGCCGGCCAG
>CAMKAE010000105.1 GCA_946410395.1 uncultured Clostridia bacterium | reverse complement strand
TTTCTCCTGTCATTCCGATTCAAAGCCCGGCTTCCGCCGCGAGCCACTCCTCCCGGGTCATCAGGTTCACATGCCCCCTGCGCGTCTCGCCCATCCGGGGTACCGGCACGTCTTCCGTCGTCCACTGGTACCTGAAGCCGAGCTTCTCCTGCACGCGCCTGGATCGCTCGTTGCCGTCATAATAGGCGCACCACACCCGGTTCAGTTCCAGTTCCTCAAAGGCGTGGCGCAGCAGGGCACGCGCCGCCTCCGGCACAAGGCCCTGTCCCCAGTAGGGCACGCCCAGCCAGTAGCCGAGCTCGGCCTCGTCTTCCTTTTCAGCAAGATCATTGTGATGCAGACCGATGCTTCCGACAGGCAGGCCGGTCGCCTTCAGCACGATGGCGTATGTCTCCGGCACCATCAGGGTCTCGCGGATCACCTGCCGGCTGTTCTCGACGCTTGTGTGCGACGGCCACCCGGCGATGGGGCCCACGCGGGGATCCTGTGCGTATCGGAAGCACTCCTCCGCGTCCGCTTCGATCCACGGGCGGAGGATCAGTCTTTCGGTTTCAAGCCTGGTTCTTTCCCGATTCATATGGCCTCCTGTGCACGGATCGTCAAGCTGCTTCATCGCGTCCTCAAAGTGCCGGTGAAAGCCCGCGATGGCCTGTCGCCTCCGCGATCATCCGCTCAAAGCTCTCTGCAAACCGCCGGTCGTCCTCCTCCGTTCGCCTGGCCGGGCCTTTGAGGTGGTGTTTTCCGCTTCGCCGGGCTTTCCTGGCCAGGTGCCGCTCCATCAGCAGGCCGTCAATGTTTTCATCGGTATACCAGCGCCCGCTCTGGTGGATCGCCCGGGCGCCCTTGCCCAGCGCCAGGGCCGCCACGCCATAGTCCTGAGTGACGACGATGTCGTCCCGCCCACACAGGTTGATCAGGGCAATGTCCACCGCGTCCACGCCTTCGCCGACGGTCTTCACAGTGCTGTAATCCGAGGTCAGCACATGGCTGGTGTCGCACAGCAGCGTCACCGGGAGGCCGTGCTGCCGGGCGATGGCCTCGGCAATGCGGGTCACCGGGCAGGCGTCGGCGTCAATCAGGATCTTCATTTGCACACCGGCCTTTCATACCATGCGCTTCTCCGGCTAAACATCTCGTTTGTTCGCACAGAGCAAAGGCCGGGGCCATCCGTGTCGTGCCGGCTATGGCGGGCATCGCTGCCTTTTTCAACCGCAGTCACGGTTTGCCTGGATATGCCTGCCCGCTCCGCAACCGGTTCCGATGGCAGGTGACGGCGCAGCCTGGCCGGCCGAATCTGTTCTCCCATCTCGCCCGGCAGCCTCTGCGTTTGCGGCATCACCACAGCAGCCCTGCGTTCCATGAACATTCCTCCACAAGTTTACAGCCGTAATTATATCTTATTCGGATTGTTATATCAATATTAAGTTCGTTGTCGATCCGGGCATGGATGATACCGGGTGCCGCACGGGGTTCCGACCCCTTGTGACGAAGCCTGCACTTTTGTTCGGATACAGCCTTCGCTGCCAATTATGATGAATCATCTATCAGTGCTGTCCGGCGAAAGCTCTATAGGGATACGCGGAGAAAGGGACCTGCCGAGCGTGAAGAAGAAAAGCTTGTCCAGGTACCCATGGGGCCTGACAGGGTTTCCGCTCCGTGTGTCGAATTCAGACGGCAGCGGCGGCGGCTCTGCCAGGCTTTATTTCCGCTTATGCGCCGGCTTGGGGAACGAAAGGCCGTGACGGATCGTTCAATTTGTTGAATAGGCTGCGCGGCATCCACAGTACAGCCCAGACATGTACGATGACGAAAAGTAGCTGCCGGATAGCCGTGAATCAAAGACCGAGGGAGGAGCGAAGACCATGAAACGCCTGTTGCTGGTTTGGGTGATGATCCTGTGCTTAACCACGTTTGCCTCTGTGGCAGAGAACAGCGTCCGGAAAACCGATTCGACACTCACGGCCAGTCCGATCACGGATGATCTTCTGTATGGTTCGTGGACCTTCTGGTATGCAGACGGTACGGCAGTATGTGTGCGGTTCAGCGAAGACAGCAGCTTTTCCGATCAGCTTGGCTACAAGGCGTCATGGGATCTATCGGAATCCCGTTTGGTGATCGG
This sequence comes from uncultured Clostridia bacterium, assembly GCA_946410395.1. Taxonomy (GTDB): domain Bacteria; phylum Bacillota; class Clostridia; order Christensenellales; family Aristaeellaceae; genus RUG11272. Next base: position 5,478 of record CAMKAE010000105.1, on the reverse strand, counting down.
GACGATGGTCTTCGATTGCGCTCTGGAAGGTGACGCTCTTGTCCTCAGCTACGGTGATGTCAGCCTGTATCTGTTTCGCGAGCCAGAGGCTCCCATCGGCAGATGGAGGGCGGAGTCTGCTGTTGACAGCGAGCTTTCCGAACTTTGGGTTTTCGAGAACGGGTTATTCCGATCCGGCAGCGGGCTTTCAGGAACCTGGTATATGTATGATGAGTCGCTTGTCATAGAATCCGGCGAGACTGCATATGCTTTTTATCTTGAGCTGGAAGATGATCATCTGGTATTGCTGGACTGGATAACGGCTACGCCTATAGCATCTTATGTCCGTGTACCTGATGACCGGACAGAACCGGAGGCTTCGTCGGGGTCCAATGAAGGAGGCATCGCCGGTTGGTATGAAGAAGCAGCCGAATGGGCTGCGCGGCATACACAGTACAGCCCAGACATGTACGATGACGAAAAGTAGCTGCCGGATAGCCGTGAATCAAAGACCGAGGGAGGAGCGAAGAACATGAAACGCCTTATGCTGGTTTGCCTGATGATCCTGTGCCTGGCAGCAGCGCCATGATCAAGGAGGAATAAAGCATGAACTACTATGGATCTTCCGAGCACATGGCCAGCCTTCAGGATTACGATGAACGTGTTTTCCCGCATTGCGATTTTTCAAAACCGTCAGGCGAGTACAGTCCCGGCGGTGGCTACCAGGTCCTGTGGTACAGCGCGAAAGATGACAACGAGCTGACCCGCTCGCCATATCGCGATCTGAACACCGGAACCGTCAACAGACTTTACCACAATGATGAACTCATTTTTGAGTGGAGGTTCACCGGAGCCAGTCCACGCAAAGCGTCCATCATTCACCACGCAAACGGCAAGACATATCTGCTGTTTTACGAAGATCTCTATGGCTACAGTGTACTGGATCTGTTGTCCATGCAAAGCATTCACTATATCCCGCAGGAGTCCCATGACACAGACGAATCGCGGTTTGAGGAGACGGTCATCTGGGTCGTCCCGCATTATGATCAACAGAGCAGCTTACTGGCGGTAGAGGGCTGCATCTGGGCTGCTCCATACACTGTTCTTGTGGTTGATTTCAGCGACCCTATGCGGATTGTGGAAGCCAGACGCTGGCTCGATCTGAACGGTGATATTGACTCGGGTCACTATGATGAAATCAATTTCATCGGATGGGATGAGGATTCGCTCGTATGCGACACGGGCAGATTCAATAAGTCCGATCTTTTCAGGCGCATCAAAGAGCTGCAGATTTCGTGAGTACACTTTTCCTGCGAACCAAAACAAAACAGGCGAAAACCGCGATAAACCGCATCGAAAACGAGCGATATCGCTGCATTTATCACGCAAGGCTGCAAAAACCGGGTCCGTCGACGGACCCGGTTTTTTGCAATCCGCTTTTCTCCCAACCTTTCTCCCTGCTTGATCGGCGGTCATCCGCCTCTCCCTCCCCATTGCAAAGCCCACCGCTCTGTGGTATCATTTTCCCAGAAAAGCTCAACAGGGAGGAATGCCCCATGACAAGAAAGCCCATCGATCCGCTGGCCTGTTCCGCCGAGATTGCCCAGGCGCTGAAGAAGGGCGTCTTTCTGACCACAAAGAGCGGGGATAAGGTCAATGCCATGGTCATCGGCTGGGGCCACATCGGACGGATCTGGGAGCTACCGGTGTTCGTGGCCTATGTGCGCGACTGCCGCTACACCCGTGAGCTGCTGGACGCGAACCCGGAGTTCACAGTGAACGTGCCCGTCCACGGCTTTGCGCGGAACGCCTTCGCAATCTGCGGCACGAAGAGCGGCCGGGATATGGACAAGATCGTGGCCGCCGGGCTCACCCCGGTGGAGCCGGAGAAGATCTCCGTCCCCGCGATCAGGGAATACCCGCTGACGCTGGAGTGCCGTGTCATCTACCGGGAAGAGCAGGACGCCGCCCGGCTTCCGGAGGCCATCCGCAGGCAGTTCTATACCGTGGAGACCGGCGACCACATCTCCTATTACGGTGAGATCGTGGCGGCCTACATGATCGAAGACTGAGGCCACGCCGCCGCGGGCTGAGGAGGATAACCAACCATGATCACCCTGACCAGGGACCAGGCAAAACGCTTCATCCTCAGCAAGCAGGGGCTGCTGGGCAAGCACCGCTTTATCGGGAAGAGCGGTGCTTACGCCTATGTGCGGCAGGCCGGCTGCATCCAGTATGACCCGGTGGATGTCTGCGGGAAGAACGCGGAGCTGACCCTGCAGTCCCGGGTGAAGGGCTTCACGAAGCAGATGCTGGCAGACCTCCTGTACAGGGACCGGCTGCTGGTGGATTACGCGGATAAGGAGCTGTCCATCTGGCCACGGGAGGACTGGCCGTACTTCGCCGGATACCGGGAGCGGAGCAGAGCCCACGGCGCAGGCTTTCCCGGTCTCGCGACGCTGGAGGAAGAGGCAGTCGCATACATCCGGACGCACGGCCCAGTCAGCAGCGACACCCTGCCCATCGAAGGGCAGATCCACTGGCACTCCGCCATGCACTGGAGCGGCAACTGGGCCGGGCAGTCGAAGGCCGCGCGCTCGGTGCTGGAGCAGCTCTACACAGACGGCGTGCTGCTGATCCACCACAAGAGCGGCTCCCGGAAGTTCTACGACCTGGCCGAGCGCTATTTCGATCCGGCTCTATTGAACGCTCCGAGCCCCTGCCCGGACGAGGCTTCCTTCCGGGCGTGGCGCGTGCTGCGGCGGATCAGCGCCGTCGGCCTGATGTGGAACCGCCGCTCGGACGCCTGGCTGGGCATCGGCATGGACACGGCGCAGCGCGATCAGACCTTTGAGACGCTGACCGCGGCGAAGCGGATCCTCCCCGTGGAGGTGGAGGGCATCCGCGGCCCCCTGTATTTGCTTGCCGAAGATCAGCCGCTGCTGGAGGCCGTGCTGGCCGAACAGATCGACGCGGCGCCGCGGCTGGAATTCCTCGCGCCGCTGGACCCGATGCTCTGGGACCGCAAGCTGATGGAGGCCATCTGGGGCTTCCAGTACTCCTGGGAGATCTACACCCCCGCCGACAAACGGAAATACGGGTACTATGTGCTGCCTATGCTGTACGGCCGGGAGTTCATCGGGCGCATCGAAGCGGCGGCGGATCGGCAGGCGGGCCGACTGACCGTGAAGGGGCTCTGGCTTGAGGACGGCGTGCGCAAAACAAAGAAGCTCGCCGCCGTGATCGAGCGCGGCGTCAAACGGCTGGCGGCTTTCAACGGCTGCGGGGATGTGGTCTGGTGCGAGACCGGACAGTCATTTCTGTCCAAAGCCACCAAATATACCGGAACGGTTGTTTCCTCGGATACCGTGACGCTGTATCGGGCAGCATTGAAGCGGTGAAAGAAGGAAACTTTTGAGATCATGCACGATCAGAAATTGGATTCTGCAGACGATGTGGAGGGCATCATGCTTAAACTTTTGAGGGAAAATGGGAAGAACAGGAACAAAAAAACAATCATCCTTCTGATAAGCATCATGCTGCTGATCGGCAATGCTTCCTGTGAGTTAGTGTTCGACAGCAAGGTAACACTGAACGATCTTCCGGCTTACAGTTTTACCTGGCGCATGGCGGAGCGGCTTGACGATTCATTATATGATGAATACAGACATGATGACGGTCAACGGTTTCAGGCTCTTTTGACTTTTTCAGATAAACTGCGGTCATCGGGAGCGCTGACTTTTATACCATATGCGACGAATCCTTTGGAATTGCTCAACTTGACAATTCCTGATCCATGTATGATCAATTACGGAACAGAGTTCGCCGGGGAGTCTGTTTATGAAATAGAGGGCGAGCCGGCGGTAGCGACGGAGGCTGTGCAGGTGACAGAGGACTTCTTCGATCTGTTCCCTCTGCAGATTGCAGAAGGCCGCAGGTTCAGCGATGAGGATTATGACTTCCTGGGAAAAGGAACAATTCCTGTAATCATGGGAGCTGCTTATAAAGGCTCCTTCTCCTTGGGCGACAGATTTGAAGGGTATTACATTTGTGACCGTTTCACCTTTGAGATAATCGGCTTTGCGGAAAGCGGAAGTGCTTTTTTCAGCAGCGGTGACAGAAGACCAGTATCATACGACCGGTATATCATCATGCCTTTTGCTTCCATTTCCGAAGATTCTGAAATCGGCAGAATTATATTGCTGCAGCAATTCTGCGGATTGATCACAGACGGGAACGGAAGGGATGATGCATTGAAGCGAGTAAACGAATACCTTGCGGATTCCGGCCTCGAAGACTGGATTGGTCAATTCTATATCATGGACACCAGCCTAATCGGCCATGGGCGGGAATGAGCCTTGCGGGAGTTTTTTGCAGGATCATCTATTATGCGGACGTATCCTGACTGCGATATGGCGTTTCCAAAAAGCATTGTGTTTTTCAAGAGAAAGAAGGAGTACTAAACTCCGTTTTCCGGAGGACGACGATGAACGAAACTCCTGATCCCATCATCATCCGGGCCGCGACGCGCGGCGACGCCCGGGCCATCGCGGAGATCCTCGTGGAGGACTGGCAGATCGCGTACAGGGGCATCATCGACGACGCTTACCTGGACGCCATGAGCGTGGAGGAGCGCTGCCGCAGGGAAGCGCAGCGATACCGGCAGTATGTGGTGGCGGAGCGCGGCGGCGAGGTCCTGGGCTTCACGTGGAACGAGCTGGCCGGCGGCGAGGCTGCGGACTGCGAGATCGTCGCGCTCTACGTCCGGTACGCCATGCGGGGCCGTGGCATCGGCAAGGCCCTGTTCCGGCACGCGGCGGAAACCTTCCGGGCCGCAGGGCGCAAGCGCATGATCGTGTGGTACCTCAAAGGCAATGCGGCGGCCGGGCGGTTCTACGAGAAAATGGGCGGGACACCCGGCCCGGCCGGCACGCACCCATGGGGCAGCCGGGAGTATGAGATGCTCTCCCGGCTTTACCTGCTGGACGGGGATACGCCATGACAGCAAACAATCATGAACGGAGGAAGCGCCGTGACAAAGGATGAGCTGATGAAGCTGGTCAACCGTTCGCTGTTCGCGGTCATCGGCTACACCGATGAACTTGGCAGGCAGAATGTCCGCAAGGTGTTCTGCACCTGGCACAAGGGGCTGGGCCGGCACCTGATCTCGACAAACACGAGCTCGTCCCATGTGCAGAGCCTGCTGAAGAACGGAAACGCCTGCCTGTATTTCTCGGATGATTCGGCCTTTGAAGGGCTGTGCCTGTTCGGCCGGGCCGTGGTCCGTTCTGACAGAGCCGCCAGGGAGCTGCTCTGGCACGAGGGCGATGAGAAGTACTATCCGAAGGGCGTCGACGATGAAGACTATTGCGTGATTGAGTTCATCGCCGACAGCGGGCGCTTTTATCGCTACGACGGAAAGGGCGATCTGTCAGCGTCTGAGATCGCGGCCTTTGACGCGGGCCGGACGTTTGAGGACGGCTATGCTTCCGTCAGCGC
>CAMKAE010000104.1 GCA_946410395.1 uncultured Clostridia bacterium | reverse complement strand
GCGCTGCGGGAATGACCTCATCCGGCGCTGCGGCGCCACCTTCCCCTAAAGGGGAGGGCAAAAGGGGTTGTAAAGTAACGAAAGCTTTCCCATGAAGGGGAAGGGGGACCGCTTGCGGTGGATGAGGTCGTCCCCTTCCCGCTTGCGCTTTTGCGGTTTATCCGTTATTCCCAAAACGCAAAAAACCCCGAACGCGAAGTCCGGGGCTCGATGGCTCAGAATCAGTCAGCGGTGTAGGGCAGCAGCGCGATGGCACGGGCGCGCTTGATGGCCTCACTCAGCTGGCGCTGATGCTTGGCGCAGTTGCCGGTCATGCGGCAGGGCAGGATCTTGCCCCGCTCGTTGATGAAACGGCGCAGACGGTTGACGTCCTTATAGTCGATGTAGGCAATCTTGTCCACACAGAAGGTGCACACCTTGCGGCGCGGGCGGCGTCCGCCCCTGGGCCGCGGCCTTCTCTCTTCGCGTTCCTCAGACATGCTGTCGGCCTCCTTTCGAGGTTCAGTCCGTTATACCCTTCGGGTTTCAGAAGGGGAGTTCGTCACTTTCTACGGCGGTAAAGCCACTGTTCTGCGCGGTGGGGGCCGGAGCGGCGGGTGCGCTGTTGTAGTCCTCCGTTGCAGCGCCGCTGTTGCGGCTTCCGGTGAACTCAAAGTCCTCTACCGTCACTTCCAGGGACACGCGGGTGGAGCCATCGTTCGCCTGATAGGTTCTGGCGGAGACAGGCCCAACCACGCACACCTTGGTGCCCTTGGTCGCATACTTGGAGACAACATCCGCCAGCCCGCGCCACGCGGTGCAGCGGAAGAACTGAGCGTCATCCTGCTGCTGGCCGTTGTTGTTCTGTCCGCGGCGACGGCTGTTGACCGCGACGGTAAAGTCACACACACTCACAGGTCCATTGACCGTGTTCACGCTGCGCAGTTCCGGGTCCCGGGTAAGATTGCCGATAATCGTCAGCTTATTCATGCTTCAAATCCTCAACTCTCATCGTATGATCTTCGGCAAAACTCAGTTGGCTTTTCCTGTGTTACTCCGCATCCGCGGCAGGGGCTTCCTCGGCGGCAGCGGGGGCCGCTTCGGCCACGGGGGCCGGCGCTTCTTCCGCAGCGGGCGCGGCGGGGGCTTCTTCAGCCACGGGCGCGGGCTTCACGGCGCGGGGCTTGACCTTGGACTGCTTTTCCACCAGCTTGACCGTCAGGTAGCGCAGCACATTGTCGTTGATGCGCAGGTTGCGCTCGATTTCCTTGGGTGCTTCCGCCGGCGCGGTCATGGTGACCAGCACGTAGTAGCCCTCGGTCTTGTGATCGATGGCGTAGGCCAGGCGGCGCTTGCCCCAGGTCTCATCGACCTTTTCCACTTCACCGCCGTTGGCGGCGATCAGGGAGGACACCTTTTCGATCAGCTCCTTGCGGGCCGTATCCTCCAGCGTGGCGTCGATGATGTAGGTCAGTTCGTACCTATTCATTCCTTTCACCTCCTCATGGACTTTTGGCGCTGCACCTTGCATTATGCAGCGCAAGGATGTGCCGATTCATGATTATACCAGATTTCCCGCAGATTGCAAGGGTTTTTTTCTGTCTTTTTGGCCTGATTTCATCCATTTTCACCCCCAAGCGCATTGACAAAAAAACCAAAATGAGATACACTTTGCCACGATGAAGCGCGTCAGGCACGCGCGGACAATCAACCGATACGATTTGAAGGAGGTTTTCTCATGGGTATTGCTTCTCTGATTTGCGGCGGCGTGGGTGTTCTTTTCTGGATTGTTGTGCGCATTCTCAACATGGCTTATGTCGGTGGCGTAGTCGGCAATATTCTGATTCTGCTTGGTACGCTGGCTGCTGCGACCGGTGTCTTGCTGGGCGTGCTGGACATCCTGCTGAAGAAGAACAAGGATCAGAAGGCAGCCGAGGCTGCCGGCGTCCAAGCCCTCCCCCTGCCGATCGGCACCATTCTGATTTCCGTGCTGGGTGCGGTTATTTCCTTCATTGCAGTCCTGATGTTCGTGTAAACAGCCGCTCGTCAATCAAAAACAGCTCCGGATTGAATCCGGAGCGCTTTTTATTCAGTTTTCCTTGGGCTTCGTGGCGCTCCGCAGCGTCACCGCGCACAGCACGCCCATGCAGACGGCCGCGAAGGCCGACAGCATGAAGGCCGTGCCCACGGGCATGACGCCCTGCAGCATCTTGCCCTCCATCGCGAACTGACACACGACCGTGCCCCCGGCCAGCGCCAGGAAGCACACGCCCGCCAGGATCCGTGCCCATACGGGCCAGCCGCATTTCACCAGACATGTGATGAACAGCGCCGCCAGCACCACCCCGCAGAACACCAGCAGGAAGCTCGCCATCATCAGCATCATCCGGTCGTCCCGGCGGATGCTCTCCCAGATGACCTGCCCGCAGGCGGTGACGATCACGCCCAGGCCGGCCGCCCGGCCCGCGGGCGCGCACAGGAACTGGGTGCACAGCCCGGCGGTCAGGGCCGTCAGGGCCGCGAAGAGATTCACCGCCCAGACCTCCTCCCCGTACAGCCCGGGGCGGACCAGCGGGAAGAATCGCAGCGCGTCCACCTGCGCCTCCAGGCCGGTGCCGTTGTCGGTGGCGCCCTCCGCAAAGCGCTCAAAGGCCAGCAGGATCAGCAGCCCGGGCAGCACCGTGTCCATCACGCGGACGAAGCCCTCTTTGGTGATCAGCTTGGTGAAGAGCCCCGCCAGCGCCGCGCCGCAAGCCACGCCCGCGAGCCCGATGCCGCCCCGGTCCAGCCGGAACACCACGCCGAAGCCGTTCTCCGCCAGGTCCACCGTGCTCCAGGGGTTCAGGCAGAACAGCAGCCGCCCCAGCAGGGTCCCCAGCGGCAGGGCCAGCAGGGCGAACCACAGCACCGTGTTGGCCGACACCCCGGTGCGCTTCGTCCTGCGCAGCGCCATCACCAGCGCCAGCACGGCGCCCACCGTCACCAGGACCGAAAACACCGTCACCGGCAGCCCGAACACCCGGAACAGCTCTCCCGGCGCGGGCTCCGCCAGTTCAGAGAGCTCCTCTTCCCACAGCAGGTCTTCTCCCCACAGGTTGTCCGGCATGGCTCACTCCCCCTCCACCGACGCGGGCTCTTCGTTCTCCCAGGCGCTGACGAAGAACAAGATGTCCTTGACATAGCGGTCCGGCCGCGACTTGCTGCCGTTCACGCGGACCAGCTTGTTGCGGTCGGGCGCCTTGAAGAGCATGGTCGCGCTGGCCCCGCCGTCCAGGTTGTAGGCAAAGCGGATCCGGCGGCCGTCCAGCTGCGTTTCCACCTCGCGCAGCAGGGACACGAAGTCGTTCATCGTCAGGCCGCTGCCGTCCTCGTCGTCCGGGCCTTCGCAGGTGACGAACAGGTAGATCAGCGGGTCCAGCTGGCACACGGCCATCCGGGCGCAGTTCTTGTGCAGACCCAGGTTGCGCTGGTTCAGGGCCTGGTTGAAGTCCGCCATCACCGTCTCGCCGTTGTCGATGAGCACCGGTCCCATGTTGAAGGTGTTGATGATCTTCAGGTCGGGATGGGACCGGGCCCAGGCTTCGAGCTTCTCCTTGCTGGGCTCGTGGATGCCGTGCAGGTCGCCGTTCTGGTCGATGATCATCAGGTCCCACTTTTTCTCCAGATAGCGGGTCTTGTAGGCCTTGCCCTGGCGGATGATGTAGTTCTTCTCGTGGAACTCGCTGGAGAAATAGTCCCCGTTCACCGCGAACACCGCGTTGTGGGCCTCGGCGATGTTGACCGCCGTGGCGGTGAAACCGTTGCTCGCCTTCCCCGCGAAGGCGGAGCGGATCTGCAGCGGGTCCGCGATGGACACCATGGCGCAGGTGTAGTTGGCGCTCCGGTAGCGCCCCCGCCAGATGCGGATGTCCAGGCTCGGGTCGGAGTACTCCTCCGCCGAGACATAATTGCTGTAATCCACCGGCGGGGCCTTCTCGTCCAGGGACAGCCGGATGAAGTCCGCGTAGGCGTAAGGCGCGGGCATCAGCACCAGCAGCAGGGCGATCATCACCGCGATCACCAGGGCCTTCCACAACAGTTTCAGCATCGTCTCTCCCCCGTTTTTCCCGTTTGCTGTGAAAATACGAAATAGTCCATCCAAGGTAACTATTCAGTCCTGCCAAGGAACCTCTCCACCGCAAGCGGTCCCCCCTCCCCTTTCAGGGGAGGCTCTGAGTAACTTTAACCCCTTGTCTCCCCTGAAAGGGGAGATGTCGCCGCAGCGACAGAGGGGTTTCAGCCAGAGCGAATCGTACGACTGAAAAGATACCATCCAAGTTGATAAATCGTCCTTCGCACTGTTTATGGTTATTTCGGCAAGGGCATCATACCGCAAAAGCGGCGCACGCGCAAGAAAAAGATCGTTTTCGGCCGCAGAGCGATTGATTGCGGCGCGAAAAAATGGTATTCTGAAGCCTGAATAACAGTCAGGAGAACTCCGCATGACACAGCGCGCGCAGACCACCGCCCGGGACATGACCGACGGGCCCATCGCCCGGCAGATCATCCTCTTCTCCCTGCCCCTGATGGCGGGGAACGCTTTTCAGATGCTCTACAACATGGTGGACTCCATCGTGCTGGGCCAGTTCGTCAGCAAGCAGGCCCTGGCGGCGGTGAGCTCCACGACCATGATCGTCAACCTGTTCGTGTTTTTCTTCAGCGGCTTTGCCACCGGCGCCACGGTGCTCATCGGTCGGCTCTTCGGCGCGCGGGAGATGAAGGCCCTGCACCGGGCCGTGGAGACAGCCATGGCCGCCACCTTCATCTGCTGCGGCATTTTCACCCTGCTGGGTATGCTGATGGTGCGCCCCATGCTGGCGATGATGCGGACCCCGCCGGATGTGACGGAGGACGCCGCCACCTACCTGACCATCTACATGGCGGGCATCTCGGGCCTGCTGATCTACAACATCGGCAGCGGAATCCTCCGCGCGGTGGGCGACTCGAAGCGGCCGCTGATCTTCCTCGCCGTCACCAGCGTGCTGAACATCGGGCTGGATCTGCTGTTCGTACTGGCATTCAAAATGAAGATCGAGGGCGTGGCCCTGGCCACCGTCATCTCGCAGTTCGTCTCGGCGGCCCTGGTGCTGACCCTGCTGACCCGTTCGGCGGACATCTACCGCTTTTCCTGGCGCGACCTGTGCCTGGACCGCGCCCACCTGAAGGCCATCTTCAGGGTCGGTCTCCCCGCCGCCGCCCAGTCCACCGTCACCGCCTTCTCCAACGCCTTCGTCCAGGGCTATATCAACTTTTTCGGCACCGACTGCGTGGCCGGCTGGGGCAGCTACAACAAGCTGGACCAGTTCATCATGCTGCCCATGCAGAGCATGTCCATCGCCGCCACCACCTTCGTCAGCCAGAACATGGGCGCCCAAAAGGAGCGGCGCGCCCACACCGGCACCTGGCTGAGCGTCGGCATGACGCTATTCATCACCTATCTGATCGCCGCGGCGCTCTACCTCTTCGCCGCCCCCGCCGTGACCCTGTTCAACGCGGATCCCGGCGTGGTCCGCTACGGGGCGATGTTCATCCGCACCAACACGTTCTTCCTGCTGGCCAACTGCGTCAACCACGTACTGGCCGGTGCGCTGCGGGGCCGGGGCGACTCCGTGGGCCCGATGGCCATCATGCTCGCGTCCTTCGTGGGCATCCGGCAGCTGTACCTGTGGATCCTCACCACGCGCATCGCCAACGAGGCCGTCTGGGTGGGCTTCGGCTACCCGGTCGGGTGGCTCTGCTGCATGGCGCTCATGCTGGGCTATTACTTCCTGCGCGTCGTCAGGCCTCAGCGCCGGGCAGCGGGTTGACCGCGATGGCCCCGAGCACCTGCCCCACCTTGTCGTGAATCACCAGGTCCGCGTCCGAGTCAAACGGCGTCGCGTCCCGGTTGATCAGCACCAGATGCTTCCCCCGGAAGTACCGCAGCAGCCCCGCCGCCGGATACACCGTCAGACTCGTGCCCGCCACGATCATCAGGTCCGCCGAGCGGATGGCGTGCACCGCGCCGGCCACCACGTCATTGTCCAGCCCCTCCTCGTAGAGCACCACGTCCGGCTTGATGACCCCGCCGCAGGTCTCGCACTTCGGGACCCCCTCGCTGTCCCGGATGTATTCCGGCCCGTACGCGCGGCCGCAGTGCATGCAGTGGTTGCGCCACACGCTGCCGTGCAGCTCAAAGACCGCCCTGCTGCCCGCCTTGGTGTGCAGGCCGTCGATGTTCTGTGTCACCACGCCGGTCATGCGGCCGGCCGCCTCCAGCTCCGCCAGCTTGCGGTGGGCCGCGTTGGGCTCCGCCGTCAGGGGGAGCATTTTTTCGCGGTAAAAGCGGAAGAACTCCTCGGGCTTGCGGTCAAAAAAGGTGCGGCTGAGGATGGTCTCCGGCGGCCAGTCGTACTTCTGATGATACAGGCCGTCCACCGAGCGGAAATCCGGGATGCCGCTCTCGGTGCTGACCCCCGCGCCGCCGAAAAACACGATCCGCCGGCTCTCGTCGATCCATTGCTGCAGCATGGTGTCCTCCCCCTTATTTCGCTTTTTTCGTGATCTCGTCGTCTTCGACCAGGCTCTCCAGGGAGTAGACGCACAGGATGGCCTTCGTGTCGTCCGCGCGGGCCAGGGCGTCGGAGAACAGGCCGCCGTCGTAGCGGGCGTCCACCGCGATGATTCGCCGGTAGTGGGCGCTCAGCAGCGGCAGCAGGCAGTTGGCGAAGGAATCCTTGTACACGATCAGCGTGCCCTCCGGCGCGTCCGGCCGCTCGATGATCAGCGTGCCGTGGTTGCCCTGCAGGTACACCGCGTACCCGTCCCAGGAGGCTGCCTCCTCCGGGAAGATCAGCCGCTGCGCCTGGGTCTCACCGTCCCGATCGATCATCGTCAGCGACACCGGGCTGTCCGGCTCGGCGCAGACCAGCGTGTCCGACAGCACCGGCGGCAGGCCCGAGCGCGAGAGCGTCGTGCCCATAAAGCCGGGGTATTCCGTCACGCGGAAGGCCTCCATCGGCAGCGGCTCGTAGCCCAGGCGCGTCCCCAGCGCCGTGTAGGCCTGGTAAGCCCCGGCCAGCGTCCAGTGATGGTCCGTGCGGTAGTACATGCTGTCCGGGTCCGCGTCGAAAGCCTCCGGCATGGGCACATAGTGCTCGTTCCGCGCCAGCGCGGCGTAAGCCTCCGCCTCCGTGTCATACTGCGAGGCCGTCAGCGGCGTCATCCGGTCCCGGATCAGCCAGCCGTGGGTCTTCGGCGTCACCAGCGCCCAGGGGACGCCGGCCTTTTTCGCCAGGCTGTCGAAGCGCCGCAGCTTGCCCGCCACAGCCCGCTCATCCGCCGGCACTGGCTTCTCCACCACGGCGCCCGCCACGTACCAGGCGTTGAGCCGGGAGCCCCGCCCCGTCAGCAGCTGCGCGGCGCTGTCCACCGCCACCAGGGCCTGCCGCCCCGGAACATGGTCCGTCAGGAAGCCCTCCACCGCCTTATCCGTGTCCCAGTGAGCCAAATCCGGCGCGGCGGGCCGGTCCGCCAGATAGCGCCGCTCCCAGCCGCTGAAGGTTCCGCCGGGAGAGAGCACGGCCCACAGACCGGCCGCCAGCAGCACCGCCAGCCCCGCGATCACCGCGACGCTGTCGGGTATTTTTCTTTTTTTCTCCTGCAAGCG
>CAMKAE010000103.1 GCA_946410395.1 uncultured Clostridia bacterium | reverse complement strand
GCGCCGATGTGGGCCCGCTGCTGCAGGTCCTCCACCGAGAGGAAGGGACCGTTCTTTCGGGCCTCCACAATCGGGATGGCGGCGCTCTCGCCCAGGCCGTTCAGGGAGGTGAAGGGACAGCGCAGGTTGCCGTCCTCAATCAGGAACTTCTTCACGTCGCTCTTGTAGAGGTCCACCGGGAGCATGCGGATGCCGCGCATGGTCATCTCCAGCACCAGCTCCAGGGCCGTGACCTGCTCCTTCTCCTTGGCGGAGGCCTTGGTGTCCGCCTCCCGGACGGCGCGGATCCGCTCCCGGCAGGTGTCGGGGTCGAGCAGCATGGTGCCCGCGTCGAAGCCGTCGCCGCGCACGGTAAAGTAGGACGCGTAATAGGCGGCGGGGTGGTGCACCTTGAACCAGGCCACGCGCAGGGCCATGGTCACATAGGCCACGGCGTGGCCCTTGGGGAACATGTACTTGATCTTCTTGCAGGAATCGACGAACCATTCCGGCACGTTCTTCTCCCGCATGGCGGCCTCCATCTCGGGCTTCAGGCCGCGGCCCTTGCGGACGCTCTCCATGGTGGTGAAGGCCATCTTGGGCGCGACGCCCTGGGTCATCAGGTAATTCATGATGTCGTCGCGGCAGCAGACGCACTCGGACAGCGTGGCGGTGCCGGAGGTGATCAGGTCCTGGGCGTTTCCCAGCCACACGTCGGTGCCGTGGCTCAGGCCGGAGATCCGCAGCAGCTCCTCCATCGTGGTGGGATGGGTGTCGTCGAGCATGCCGCGGACGAAGCCCGTGCCGAACTCCGGCACGCCGTAGGTGCCGGTGGAGCAGAGAATGTCCTGCTCGGTGACTCCCAGGGCCTTGGGGGAGGAGAAGAGGCTGCGCACTGCGGGATCGTCGAGGGGCACGTCCGAGAAATGGATACCGGTCAGCTCCTCGAGCATGTGCAGCATGGTGGGATCGTCGTGTCCCAGGCAGTCCAGCTTGACGAGGATGTCGTGCATGGAGTTGAAGTCGAAGTGGGTGGTGGTGAAGTCGCTGTTCAGGTCGTCGGCGGGGTGCTGCACGGCGGTGAACTGATAGATCTCATACTCCTTGGGCACCACGACCATGCCGCCGGGGTGCTGGCCGGTGGTGCGCTTCACGCCCACGCAGCCCGCCGCCAGCCGGTCCTTCTCCGTGCCGCTGGCCTGAATGCCCCGCTCCTCCAGATACTTGCTCACATAGCCGAAGGCCGTCTTGTCTGCCAGGCCGGAGATGGTGCCCGCCCGGAACACGTGGTCCTTGCCGAAGAGCTCCTCCACATAGTGATGGGCGCGGTTCTGCTCCTCGCCGGAGAAGTTCAGGTCGATGTCCGGCACCTTGTCGCCTTCAAAGCCCAGGAACACCTCGAAGGGGATGTCGAAGCCGTCCTTGACCAGCTTCTGCCCGCAGTCGGGGCAGTCCCGGTCCGGCAGGTCGACGCCCACGTGGTACTGTTTGGTGTCCACGTCGAAGAAGCCCTTGTGGCAGTGTGTGCAGCGGTAGTGCGGCGGCAGGGCGTTGACCTCGGTGATGCCGCACATGCGGGCCACCAGCGAGGAGCCCACGGAGCCCCGGCTGCCCACCAGGTAGCCGTCCTCGAGGGATTTGGACACCAGCCGCTCGGCGATGTTGTACAGCGTGCAGTAGCCGTAGCCCACGATGGACTTGAGCTCCTTGTCCAGGCGGGCCTTGACGATCTCCGGCAGCGGATCGCCGTACATCTCCCGGGCGGTGCCCCAGGTCATGCGCAGGATGTTGTCCTCCGCATCCTCCCACTTGGGCTGGAAGGTCTCCTTGCCCTCGGGGTGCTTGGGGAAGAGCCGCAGCTCGTCCACCATGTCCGCGATTCTGCGGGGATTGTCGATGACCACCTCCCGGCATTTTTCCGGGCCAAGGTAGGCGAACTCCTCCAGCATTTCCGTGGTGGTCTTGAAGTAGAGCGGCGGCTGCTTATCGCAGTCCTCAAAGCCCATGCCCGCCTGGATGATGGCGCGGTTGATCGCGTGATGCGGGTCGAGGAAGTGCACGTCTCCGGTGGCGCAGACCGGCTTGCCCAGCGCCTCGCCCAGGCGGACGATGGTGCGGTTGTATTCCCGCAGGGCCTCCTCGTCCGGCGCTTCGCCGCTGCGGACGAGAAAGGCGTTGTTTCCCACGGGCTGGATCTCGAGGTAGTCGTAGAAGGAGGCGATCCGCAGCAGGCGCTCCCAGGGCTCGCCCTTCACGACGGCGCGGAACAGCTCGCCGGCCTCGCAGGCGCTGCCCACGATCAGCCCCTCGCGGTAGCGCTGGATTAGCGCCCGGGGCATGTGGGGGCGGCGGCGGAAGTACTCCAGGTGGGAGATGGACACCAGGCGGTTCAGGTTCACCAGGCCCTCCTGGCTGCGGACCAGCAGCACGGTGTGCCAGCTCTCGCCGATGGCGCCGCCGTGCAGGCCGGCGTTCAGGTCCGCCAGGGTGTGCATGCCCTTTTCCTCGGCCTCCCGGATCATTTTGGCCAGGCACAGGGCCGTGGCGGTGGCGTCGTGGACGGCCCGGTGAGCGTTCTTGAGCGAGACGCCCAGGTGCTTGCAGACCGCGCTGAGCTTGTGGCTGCGCAGGTCCGGGTACAGCTTGCGGGCCATGGTCAGGGTGTCCAGGACCGGCGCGTCAAACGTCTGCCCCAGCCGCTGCAGCTCGGCCCGGAGCACGGGGGCGTCGAAGTCCGCGTTGTGGGCGGCGAGGGCGGCGTCCCCGATGAAGGCCATCAGCTTGGGGATGGCGGTGTCGGCCTTTTCCTGGCCTTCGAGCATGGAGGGGGTGATGCCGGTGATCTCCGTGATGCGGGCCGGCAAGGGAACGCCGGGATCCACCAGCAGGGACAGGCTGTCCTCCACCACGCCGTCCCGCAGCCGCACCGCGCCGATCTCGGTGACCCGGCAGGTGCGGGTGTTCAGGCCGGTGGTCTCAAAGTCGAGCACCACGATGGGATCCGTCATCGGGCGCGCGTCGGCCTTTTCCACGATGTCCCGCTCGTCGATCATGTAGGCCTCGCAGCCGGGGATCAGCTTGATCTTGCCCTTGGCGGCCCGGAAGGCGGCGGGGAAGGACTGCAGCACCCCGTGGTCCGTGATGGCCACGGCGGGGTGGCCCCACTTCACGGCCCGGGCGATCAGCTCGTCCGCCGGCGTCATGGCGTCCATGGCGGACATGTTGGTGTGCATGTGCAGCTCCACGCGCTTTTCCGCCGCCGTGTCCTGGCGCTCGATCTTCTCCATCTCGGTCATGTCCCGGACGGTGATGCACATCTCGCGGGCGTAGCTGTCGTAGGCGCACTCGCCCCGGATCTTGACGTTCTTGCCCACCTTGATCCGGTCCAGCTTCTCCTGCACAGCCTGCCGCTCCTCGTCGGTGATGGGCGGCGGCGCCTCCTCGCTCTCCCCCCGGCGGCCGAAGCCCTTGCGGTAGCGCAGGAAGGCCTTGCAGAGGATGGAAGAGGTGTAATCCGTCACGGCAAAGGACACCAGCACGGTTTCCCCGCCCCGCAGCTCCTTGGTCTCGCACTTGAAGATGTCGCCCTGCACCACCACCACGCCGCCCTCGGTGGAGAGCTCCTTCATCTCCGTGGGGTCGTCGGCGATGCTGCGGCCCAGGATGGGCTTGCCCACCTTGTCGTCGCTCATCTCCGGCCCGTTGCCGCTGCCGGACTTGTGGGTGCGGGGCGCGCGGCGGGGTTTTTCCTCCGGCGGCGCGCCGTAGCGCTTGCGGAGCTCCTCCAGGCTCACGGGCTCGGCCAGGGCTTTGCCGCTGGCGGCCCGCAGCTCCTCCAGCCGCTTCTCCTGGTCGCCAGCCACCGCCAGCTCCACCTGCAGGTCCGCGGCGAAGATGTCCCGGATGGCCTGGTTCAGCCGGGCGGCGACGTTTTGGCGGGCCATGTAGCCCAGGGAGAACTCATCGGGGAAGGTCAGGGTGACGCGGTCCCCCTCGCAGCGCCAGTCGATGTCCCGCATCCAAGACACCGAGGCCGGGTAATTGCGGCACAGGAAATCCACCAGCACCTGCTTGTAGGCGCCGATATTCTGCCGGAAGTCCTCCGCCAGGCCGGGACTCACCACCCGCAGGGCCAGCGGCCGGCCCGGGAACAGCTGCCGCAGCAGCCGCTCCAGCTGCAGGAAGGTCTTCTCCTCCACCAGCGTCATGGACTGGAAGGTGATGTACAGCTTGTTGCGCGCGCGCACAAAAACCACCTGCGGCGCGCTCAGCTGGTCCTGCAGGTGGGGGAATTCCTTGTAGATCCGGGACATCAGGTCCTCATAGCTCATGAACTGCCTCACTCAACGGCGCAGGCGGGACGCCGCGGCGGTCCGAGCCGCGGCGCCGCTGCCGGTTCGGTTTATTTCATCCGACGCTTCAGATCCTCCGCGATGACCTTCTCCGTGGCCGCGGCCTCCTCCCGGGTGGGAGCGGAGACGGAGATGTAGGTCTTCAGCTTGGGCTCGGTGCCGGAGGGGCGCACCACCACGGAGCAGTTGCCCGCCAGGCGGTACTTCAGCACGTCGGACTTGGGCAGGCCGTCCAGCCCCAGGCTGTAGTCCAGGGCCTGCTCCACCGCGAGGCCTCCGATGCGCTCCGTGCCGGCGCGGAAGGACGCCATCAGGTCCTGCATCTTCCGGAAGCCGGCGCTGCCATCGAACTCAAAGGAGTACAGCGTGTTCAGGCAGAAGCCGAACTCGGCGTAGAGCTGGTCCAGCCGCTGCTTGAGGCTGATGCCGCGGGTGCGGTACCAGGCGAACATCTCGCAGATCAGGAAGGCCGCGTCCACGGCGTCCTTGTCCCGGACATAGGTGCCCGAGAGATAGCCGTAGCTCTCCTCAAAGCCGAAGATGTAGCGGTTCTCCTGGCCCTTCTTCTCCAGGAAGCCGATCTGCTCGCCGATGAACTTGAAGCCCGTGAGCACATTGATGACCTGCACGCCGTACTTGGCCGCGATGCGCTCGGCCATGTCGATGGTGACGATGGTCTTGACCGCCACGGGATCCTTCGGCATGGTGCCGTTCGCGATGCGGCGGGCGCAGACATAGTCCAGCAGCAGCATGCCGGTCTCGTTGCCGGTGAGGAGCACATACTCGCCGTGCTCGTCCTTCACCGCGATGCCGCAGCGGTCGCAGTCCGGGTCCGTGGCCAGCAGCAGGTCGGCGTTGCAGCGGCGGGCATAGTCCATGCCCAGGGCCATGGCTTCGCGGATCTCCGGGTTCGGGTAGGGGCAGGTGGGGAAGTTCCCGTCGGGCTGCTCCTGCTCCTTCACCACGGTGACGTTGGTGAAGCCGCTCTCGGTCAGGGCACGCAGCACGGGCTTCAGGCCAGTGCCGTTCAGGGGCGTATAGACGATGGCCACGTCCCGGTCGATCTCCTCGCCGGGGGCCAGCAGGGACTGCTTCTTCACTTCCTCGGTGAAGGCGGTGTACACGTCCTCACCGATCCAGCGAATTCTGCCCTCCGCCATCAGCGCGTCGAAGTCCCCGCGCTTCACGTCGGCGAAGACGTCGAGCTTCTCGATCTCGCCGAGGATGACCGCCGCCGCCTCGGTGGTGATCTGGCAGCCGTCGGGGCCGTAGACCTTGTAGCCGTTGTATTTGGCGGGGTTGTGGGAGGCGGTGACCATGATGCCCGCGGCGCAGTCCAGGGCACGCACGGCATAGCTCAGGCAGGGCGTGGGCATGAGCTGCGGATAGATGAAGACCTCGATGCCGTTCATCGCGAAGACCGCGGCGGCCTCCCGGCTGAACACATCGGACTTGATCCGGCTGTCATAGCTCACGGCGATCTTCCGCTTTCCCTCCGGGAAGGCCGCGTTCACATAGTTCGCCAACCCCTGAGAGGCCTTGGCGACGGTGTGCACGTTCATGCGGTTGGTGCCCGCGCCGATCACGCCGCGCAGGCCGCCGGTCCCGAAGGCTAGGTCCCGGTAGAAGGCGTCCTCGATGGCGGCGGGGTCGTTCTCGATCTGCCTGAGCTGCTCCGCCAGGTCGGGGTCGGCAGCGGTGAGCCAGCGGCGGTATTCGGCGTTGAAATCCATGGTGAAGGGCCTCCTTGTCTGTGATTGAAAGGGTACTCGGCGGTTATTCGGCCGGGATGGGTTCGGCGGTCACGGGGGTGGCGACGGTGGGATCGGGGGCCAGGCTGAGCGCTGTGCTCTCCGTCAGCCGGCCGATGCCGTAGTTCACCACGGCCAGGTATTCGTACAGGAAACCCGGGTTGAAGGTGATCTCCAGATCCTCCCGGTCCCCGTGGAGCACCGCGTGGACCGGCGATTGGCTCATGGCCTGGACGGGATCCTCCGCGTCCCGGATGGTCTCCTCCAGCAGGGCGTCCAGGGCGGTCATGAAAGCCCAGTTCTCCTTCGCGAAGAGGAGCTGCACATGCTCCTGCATGCCCTGACTGCCCTTGTCGGACAGGCTGTAATCCACCGAAGGGATTTCAAAGTGCCAGCGCTGCCCGCCCACATCGATGGAGACGGCGTGCAGGTTGACGGGCTCGTCCGCGCTGTAGACGATCTGCAGCCGGGGCACCACCACGGCCCCCGTGCCTGCGGGATAGACAGCCAACTCAAACTGGGCGGTGCTGTACAGATAATCGCTCTCATGCGCGTGGACGAAGGCGCAGGCGGTGGCGGGCTCGTTGAGCCAGATGAAGTAGCCCCCGGCTCGTTCGGTCTCGTCCGCGACGTTGAAAACCTCGGGCTGGGAGGTGAACACGCTCAGGTCAAGGCCGCCGCTTTCCTCCGAGGCGAGGGCCGCGGCGGGAAGCATCATGGCCACGGCCAGGAGCAGAACGAGGATGCGTTTCATGGCAGGGGCTCCTTCCTTGCGTTTCTCCCGACATTTCTACCGACATTTCTTCCGACATCTGTCGGGGATCAGGAGACTGATTGCGAGGATTGCGCTGTGAAATCAGGGCGACCTCATCCACCGCAAGCGGTCCCCCTTCCCCTGAAGGGGAAGGCTTTATTTACTTTAATATCCATTGCCTTCCCCTTTAGGGGAAGGTGGCGCCGCAGCGCCGGATGAGGTCCCTTTGCGCCGCAGCGCCGGATGAGGTCTCCCCTCACTTGCTGTGAAAACACAAAGTATTTTCATTCATGGTGTTAAATCGTACTTCGTACGATTTATGGTTATTTCCCCAGATACGCCAGGTTCCGCCGGATGAAATCCACCCGCTGCTTCACGCAGTCCACGGAGCGCAGGGGGTCCTCCGGGGTGTTGAAGACATAGTCCGTCAGGCGGTCGAGGTCCGTGGCGGCCACGTGCAGGCGGGTGTCGGAGGAGGCGTAGTAGATGTAGACCTTGCCGTCCGTGTCGACGATGGCGCCGTTGGTGAAGACCACGTTGCTCACGTCGCCGATGCGCTCGCCGCCGTAGGGAGCGATGAGGAAGCCGCCGGGCTGGGCGATGACCTTCGCCGGGTCATCCAGGGCCGTGGCGAAAGCGTAGATCACATAGCGCAGGCCCGCGGCGGTGTTGCGCACGCCATGGGCGATGTGGATCCAGCCCCGGTCGGTTTTGATCGGGACCGCGCCGGCGCCGTTCTTGGCCTCGGTGATGGTGTGGTAGCGCCGCAGGCTGGTCATCCGTTCCTCGTCGATCACCGCGTGGGTGATGTCGTCGCACAGGCCGAAGCCGATGCCGCCGCCGCTGCCGGTCTCAATGA
>CAMKAE010000102.1 GCA_946410395.1 uncultured Clostridia bacterium | reverse complement strand
CAGCGGATAGCGGATGTTGAAGGGCTGGGCCAGGCGCACCATGGCGTCGTACACGGAGGAGTCCCCGTGCGGGTGGTATTTGCCCAGCACGTCGCCGACCACGCGAGCCGACTTGCGGTAGGGCTTGTCCGGGGTCATGCCCAGCTCATTCATGTCGTAGAGAATGCGCCGGTGCACGGGCTTCAGGCCGTCCCGCACATCGGGCAGGGCACGGTCGATGATGACGGCCATGGCGTAGGAGATAAAGGACTTCTTCATCTCCTGCTCCAGGTTTACGGGGATCAGTCTGTCTTTGATATCACTCATGCTGTGGACTCCTTGTTATTCTTGCTTCGTGTCTTCCCTCAGACGTCTTTCAAGATCCGATGCGGCGTACAGCACATCCACCACTTCCACCTGCTCGTCGCGGATTCTGAAGAACAGGGCATACCTGGCAACATTCATGCGCCGGAGTCCCTCGGCCCACGGGCGCCCCGGAAAGGCCGTGTGGCAGCGTTCCGGATTCTTCTCCAGCGAGAGAACGGCCTCGGCGATCCGACTGTACATGCGTTCCGCTGCGACAGGCGCGCACAGCTCTTCGGCGATGTACTTCCGGATGGCGTCCATTTTCTTCAGCACCCTGGGCATGACCAGCACACGGTAGGTCCTCATGCAGTCTGACTCTCCTTCAGGTGCCGGAAGGCCTCCGACGCGTCAATGCCCATTCCGGCGTCGGCTTCGCGGATACCTTCCATCAGGCTCTCGCGGATTTCTGCATCGGTCATGCGGCCCGTGTCCAGGCCGGATGGGGCCTGAGGAAGGCGCACGGAGAACGGGATGCCACCCGTCATGGCGATCTTCTTCAGGAATATTGTGACCGCCGTGGATACGGGAATGCCCAACTGCTCCAGCACCGCCTCGGCAGCCTTTTTATCCTCCGGATTCACCCGAATGTTCAGTGTCGCTGTCTTTTCCATAGCCATCCCTCCTTATACTTGCATTGTAACGCAAATTACGTTACAATGCAAGTGCGTTTCCCGCAAGGTTCGTATATCAGCAGTAGAAGCTTGCTTCTCCGAATGTTTCCTTCCACTTTGCGATGATTTCGCTGCTTCTTGCCTCTATGATGCTCATCATGATGCGAAGCTGACGCTCCGGGATGTGGGAATTGTTGTTCTGCAACAGGCACTTTCCTGCTCTGGTGATCCATACCTTTGTTGCGCCGGCGGAAGGCCTGATCTGGGCAATATGCACATGAACAGGCTCGAGCGGATCATTTTCATTGATCCGGAAATAAACCAGATAACTGCCGACTTTAAACAGCTGCGGCATGTTCAAAGCCTCCCTCCCTGGCCAGTTCATAGATGGTCGCGGCGAGGCTTTGAATCAGCTCCAAAAGGCAGTCGAGTTCCTGCGGTGTGTAACCGCTGACATTTTCCCAGCGATAATCCGGAAGCCAGCAGGTTGCGGATTTGAAGCCGCCGTCAACAGGCTTTTCGATGCAGACCTTCACACACTCCCTGCCGTCAATGTTCAGACTCTCGGAATGCACGATCTCCGTTTCGTCGGGCAAGGTCATGAACGGGTAGAGCATGGGCTGAACCTCCTGTCCGTCTCTTTCCTCACACATCCAGATCCTTCACCAGGTCGGAGTTCTCCTGGATGAACTGCTTGCGGGGCTCCACGGCCTCGCCCATCAGCAGGGTGAAGAGGCTGTCGGCCTCCATCGCGTCCTCGGGGGTGATCTGCATCATCATGCGGGTCTCGGGGTTCATCGTGGTGTCCCACAGCTGCTGGCTGCTCATCTCGCCCAGGCCTTTGTAGCGCTGGATCTCCGGCTTGGGGTCGCGGCCGATCTGGTCGAGCACCCGCTGCAGCTCGTCGTCGTCATAGACATACTGCTCGAACTTGCCCTTGGTGACCTTGTACAGCGGCGGCATCGCGGCGTAGACGTAGCCCTTCTCCACCAGGGGCCGCATGTAGCGGTAGAAGAAGGTGAGAAGGAGGATGCGGATGTGTGCGCCGTCCACATCGGCATCGGTCATGCAGACGATCCGGTGGTAGCGCAGCTTGCTCTCGTCGAACTCGTCCCCGATGCCGCAGCCGAAGGCCGTGATCATGGCGCGGATCTCCGCGTTGCTCAGCGCGCGGTCCAGCCGCACCTTTTCCACGTTCAGGATCTTGCCGCGCAGGGGCAGGATGGCCTGGAAGCGGCTGTCCCGGCCGCCTTTGGCGGAGCCGCCGGCGCTGTCGCCCTCGACCATGAAGATCTCGCACTTGGCGGGGTCGCGCTCGGAGCAGTCCGCCAGCTTGCCGGGCAGGGAAGCGCTCTCCAGCACGGTCTTGCGGCGGGTGGCTTCCCGGGCCTTGCGGGCGGCCTCTCTCGCCCTCGCGGCGGAGACGCAGCGTTCGAGGATGGCCTTGGCGATCGGCGGGTGCTCCTCCAGATAGGTGGAGAGCTCCTCGCTCACCAGGGAGTCCACCACGCCCCGGACCTGGCCGGAGCCCAGCTTGGACTTGGTCTGGCTCTCGAACTGGGGATCCTCCATCTTGATGGAGACAATCGCCGTCAGGCTCTCGGTGACGTCCTCGCGCTTCAGGTTGGCGTCGGCGTCCTTAAGGATCTTGTACTTGCGGCCGTACTCGTTGATCGCCCGGGTCACGGCGGTGTTGAAGCCCTGCAGGTGGGTGCCGCCGTCGGGGGTCGCGATGTTGTTGGCGAAGGTGTAGATCGAGTCCTGGTAGGAGTCGTTGTACTGCATGGCAACCTCGACCAGGATGCCGTCCTTCAGGCCCTCGGTGTAGATGGGCTCGTCGAAGAGCACCTCCCGGTGGCGGTTGAGCCACTTGACGTACTCCTTCAGGCCGCCCTCGTAGCAGTAGTTGTGCTCCCGGACCTCCTCGCCCCGCTCGTCCCGGAAGGTGATGCGGATGCCCTTGTTCAGGAAGGCCATCTCGCGCAGCCGGTTGCGCAGGGTGTCGTGGTCGAAGGTGATGCCCTCCTCAAAGACGCCCTCGGGATTCTCCGCCGAGCGGATGTCCGGCAGGAAGGCGATCGTGGTGCCGGTGCGGTCCGTCTCGCCGACAACCTTCAGGTCGTAGAGATACTTGCCCAGGCTGTATTCCTGCTGATAGATCTTTCCGTCCTGATAGACCGTGACGGTCAGGTGCTTCGACAGGGCGTTCACCACGGACGCGCCCACGCCGTGCAGGCCGCCGGAGACCTTGTAGCCGCCGCCGCCGAACTTGCCGCCCGCGTGCAGCACCGTCAGGCAGACCTCGACCGCTGGCCGGCCCGTCTTGGGGTGGATGCCCACGGGGAAGCCGCGGCCGTTGTCGCGCACCTCGACCGAACCGTCCTTGCGGAGGGTCACGTTGATCTCGGTGCAGAAGCCGGCCAGGGCCTCGTCGATGGAGTTGTCCACAATCTCATAAACCAGGTGATGCAGGCCCCGGACGTCGGTGGAGCCGATGTACATGCCCGGGCGCTTCCGGACGGCCTCGAGGCCCTCCAGCACCTGGATCTGCTCCTCGCCGTAGTCCTCCGTCACCTGGATGGCTTTTTCGATTTCGATGGCCAGGTCCCTGGCCTGTGCGTTTTCAGACATGTGTGCCTCCGTCTCTGTGCGGCGGGAAAGCCGCGCTCGGGAATCAGGGTTTAACCTTATATATTATACCACAGAAACAGGAAAAGTGCAAAGCTTTTTCTACAATATATATCGCAAAAATCGCCTCCTTTCCGGAACCTTCGGACACCATGGCGGGAACGACGCGGGACCGCCCGTTTTTCACATCCCGCATGCTTGCATGAATATGCATTCTGTGGTATAATATACGGGATTTCATGCGTCGGAGGGCTGAGGGATGCAAAGCATCGGACTGATTGTGCCGGAAGGCCTGCCCCGGGCCGCGGCCGCGGCTGCGGAGGCGGCGGAATGGCTGAGGGCCAGGGGCGTGTGGGTATACGGCCTGGACGGCGTTCGGCTGCCTGAACGGCTGGATGCCCTGGTGGCGCTGGGCGGCGACGGCACCATGCTGCGGGCGGCCCGGGCGGCCGCGGAGCGGGATGTGCCCGTCCTGGGGGTGAACCTGGGCAATCTCGGCTTTCTGTCCGAGGTGGAGCCGGAGGGGCTGAAAAAGGCGCTGGAGCGTCTGATGACGGGCGATTACCGGGAGGAGAAACGGTCCATGCTGGCGGTCACCGCGGGAGATGCGCGGCATCTGGCCCTGAACGACGCGGTGCTCAGCCGTGGCGGGTATGCCCGGCTGATCCGGGTCCGGGCGCTGGTGGACGGCAGCTGGGCGGGGGACTACCGCGCCGACGGCCTGCTGGTCTCCACGCCGACGGGGTCCACGGGGTATTCCCTGTCCGCGGGCGGCCCCATCATCGCGCCGGGGGTGGACTGCATGCTGATCACGCCGATCTGCCCCCACAGCCTGCAGCACCGGCCCCAGGTGATCCCCGGCGATGCCGTGGTGCGGCTGGAACTCTCCCCGGACGAGCCGGTGGAGGCGTCCCTGCAGGTGGACGGCCAGGCTTACGCCGCGCTCCACGCCGGGGACGCGGTGGAGATCCGCCGGGCAGCGGAATGCGTGCGGTTGATCCGGCTGCGGACGACGGGCTTTTTCGACGTGGTGCACCAGAAACTGATCGAGTGGTCCCGGTGAAGGGGACGTTTGGGAGGAAAAGAGACATGAAGGCACAGCGGCAGCAGGCCATCCTTGAACTGATCCGGCAGCAGGCCATCGACACGCAGGACGGGCTGGCCCGTGCGCTGGCGGAGATGGGCTTGCAGGTGACCCAGGCCACGGTGTCCCGGGACATCCGGGAGCTTGCGCTGCAGAAGGTCCAGACGCCGGAGGGCGGCTACCGTTACGCCCTGCCCGCCGCCGTGGACCGGAGCATCGGCGAGCGTCTCCACCGGATGCTGCGGGAGTCGCTCCTGTCGGTGGCAGTTTCGGAAAACCTGCTGGTGATCAAGACCCTGTCCGGGTCGGCCAACGTCGCGGCGGAAGCCCTGGACGCGCTGAACTGGCCGGAGGTGCTGGGCACCCTCGCGGGGGACAACACGGTCCTGCTGGTGGCCCGCAGCGCGGCGGAGGCTCCCGGGGTGGAGCAGCGCCTGCTGGAGCTGATGCGCTGAGAACCGGAGGCGAGAGGATATGCTGCAGACACTCACCATCCGGAACATTGCCCTGATCGAGGGGCTGACGATCGAATTCGGCCGGGGCCTGCACACGCTGACCGGCGAGACCGGCGCGGGCAAGTCCATCATCGTGGACGCGGTGAACCTGGTGCTGGGCGGCCGGGCCGACCGGGATCTGATCCGCACCGGGACGGAGCGCGCCTCGGTGGAGGCGGTCTTCGACCTGGACGCCGGCTCCCGGGCGGAGGCGTGGCTCCGGGCGCAGGAGATCGATCCGGAGGACGGCCCCGTGATCCTGTACCGGGAGATCACAGCCGCCGGGCGGAGCATCTCCCGGATCTGCGGGGTGGCGGTGCCGCTGAGCCAGCTGCGGGAGATGGCCGCGCTGCTGATGGACGTGCACGGCCAGCACGAGAACACCTTCCTGCTGGACCCGAAGTACCATCTTCAGACGCTGGACGGGGCCGGGGACGAGGCGCACCGGCGGCTGCTGGCGGAGACCGCCGGGGCCTGCGAGGCCTTCCTGACCTGCCACCACCGCTATGCGAAGCTGGTGCGCGAGAACGAGCAGCGCCGGCGCCGCCTGGAGGAGCTGAAGCGGAGCCTCGACGAGATGGAGAAGGCAAAGCTAAAACCAGGCGAGGAGGAGAAACTCAAGGAGGAGCGGGAGAAGAGCCGCCATGCGGGCAAGATCACGGGCGCGCTGCGGGAGGCCTACAGCCTGCTGGCGGACGGAGATCTGGAGCCCGCCCTGTCGAAGATCAAGCCCGCCGCGGACGCGCTGGACGCGCTGGCGGACTTCGGCGAGCCCTACCGCGGCCTGGCGGCGCGGATTCGCTCCAGCTATTATGAGTTGGAGGAGGTCGGCTATGAGATCGCGGCGTTGCTTGGCGCCGACGCCTTCGACCCGCTGCGGGCTGAAGCGGTGGAGAACCGGCTGGAGCTGATCGCCCGGCTGGAGCGCAAGTACGGCGCGGACATCCCGGCGGTGCTGGCGGCGCGGGACGCGATGCAGGCGGAATACGACGAACTGACGGCAGCGGACAGCGAGATCGAAGCGCTCGCGGCCGAGGACCGGCAGCTGCTGCAGCGCTACCGCTCCTGCGCGAAGGCGCTCAGCGCTGCCCGCAGGCAGCTGGCCGAGGCTTTCGAGCAGGGCATGGAGAGGCAGCTGAAGGACCTGGGCATGGGCAGCACCGTGTTCCGCGCGTCCTTCGCGGAGCGCGAGGGCAAGGCGCCGATGCCGCGGCCCACGGGCGACGACGAGATGGAATTCCTGATCTCCCCGAACCCCGGCGAGCCGCTGAAGCCGCTGAGCCGCATTGCCTCCGGCGGCGAGCTTTCCCGACTGATGCTGGCCCTGAAAAACATGGAGGCTGCCCGCGACGGCGTGGACTGCATGGTGTTCGACGAGATCGACACGGGCATCTCCGGCCGGGTGGCCCAGGCGGTGGCGGAAAAGATGGCGGCCATCTCCCGGGAACGGCAGGTGCTGTGCGTCACGCATCTGCCCCAGCTGGCGGCGATGGCGGACATTCAGCTGCTGGTGGAGAAAACCGTGGCGGAGGGCCGCACGGGCACCCATGTGCGCCGCTTGACGGATGCGGAGCGGGTGGCGGAGGTGGCCCGGATGCTGGGCGGCGCCGCCGGCAGCGGCGACAGCGCCATGGCGCACGCGGCCCGGCTGCTGCAGGCCGCGGACGAAATCAAAAAGCAGGCAGACGCCTGACAGAGAACGACGGACGGGAGGGCGAGAGCATGAAACGGTTTTTGCTGCTGCTGACGGCGCTGGCGGCGCTGACCTGCGCGGCGCTGGCGGAGAGCGACTGGACACTGCACGAGAGTGTCCTGGATTACACCATCCTCTACCCCGCGGACCTGCTGGACGTGTACGGGGTCCCGGAGGAGGAAGGGGGCTGGAACACCGACGTCTTTGAGCCCAAGGCGTCCGGTTCCGGCGCGCAGCTGACCCTGGCGCAGGTCATGGATCCCGACTGGCCCGACTGGGATGCGGCGGGTTACCGGCGGCTGGCGGTCGACGAGCCCAACGTGGAGCTGGACGTGGGCATGGACATGATGTACCGCGCCTATGTCCGGAATGACGGCACGGCATATGCGGAAGAGATCCGCCTGCAGTCGCCTACGGATCCGATGGAATATGTGTTCACGCTGATTTTCCCAGCGGACGATCCGGATGGCTGGCAGGATGTCTTTGAGGCCATGGTGGAGACGGCGGCGTTTCCGCGCCTGGGGGCGCAGGCGGGCTCCCTGACGCTGCGCCGCGACTTCACCGGCGGCCTGACCTTCACGGACGTCGTTGTGGATCCGGACGCGGAGCCTTTCTGGCTGTACCCGGAGGCCGGCGTCACCGGCCTGGCGGTCGAGAAGCTGACCTGGGACGGCGACACGGTTGCTGAGGCGGAGCCGGTTTATACCGCGGAGCGCTTCACCGGCGGCGAATGCCTCCGGATTTTCTGCTATGGCACGGATGTCTATCCGGCCCTGCGGGTCCGGTGCACGGGCGCGGACGGCTGGGAGGAGTGCTGGTACATCGCCGAGAGCGGCAGGGA
>CAMKAE010000101.1 GCA_946410395.1 uncultured Clostridia bacterium | reverse complement strand
TCCATGATGGCGTGCATCTGCCGGTAGCATTCGTCGCTGATGCGCTTGATCTCCTGCTGGATATCCTTGTTGTCCGGATCGTAGCAGAATTCCGTGCCGAAGGTGATGGTGCGCAGGCCCTTGTGGATGTACATGGGCAGGAAGCGGCAGTTCTTGCCGGTGCGCATGTGGTAGACCTGGCCGAGCAGCGCGAAGCCCTCGAAGAAGTCCAGCAGGCGCTCGGCCTTGTAGCCCGGGTCCTCGGTGTCGGCCTCCGGGTTCTCCGGGAAGATCAGCAGGTTGTCGCCGGTCTCCAGGGCCTCGGTGGAGGCGCGGAAGGTCTTCATCAGGTATTTGGGCTGGTTGCGGTAGACCGGAATGCCCTGCAGCTGGCGGAAGCAGGCCACGGAGAGGCGGCCGGTGAGGCGGGACACGGGCCACTTCAGCCAGCCCGGCATCCACTTCAGACCGCTGAAGGTGTACTTGTATACATACTCCGCCACCTCATGCTTGTCCAGCACCATCTCAGAGATCACCCACGGGCGGATGTAGACGGGAATGTTGGCCACCGCGGCCAGCGGCCCGTGGATTTCACCGTGGTTGCAGATGAACACGATCGGGTTGCTGTCGTCGGGGTGGATGTTCTCCACGCCCTGGAGGCGGTGGCGGATGAGGTGCCGCAGCAGCCAGCGGACGACCCGGGTGGCGAAGGGCTGGCGGGAGGGCTGCAGCACGACCTGCTCCAGCTGGCTGCGCAGGGCCTCGTTCCGGTCGCCCTTCTCCTCCAGGCGCAGGAAGCGGCGCAGCTTGTGCAGCGCGTTGGCGGAGAGGGGGAAGCGGAAGGTGAAGACAATGCAGGCCACCACCAGCGCAAGCGCCGGGAAGAGCAGCAGGGGATGGACCACCACTTCCCGGCCTTCGCCGCTGCCGGGATGGGTGAAGACCATCAGGGTCAGCAGGCCCAGGGTCAGCATCTGACCGATAAGGGTGGCCATGTCGCGGCTGGCGGTGCGCAGGGTGTCATAGCCGACGGGGGCCTGGCCCACCGTGAAATGCGCCACGCTGCGCATCGCCCGCTCCAGCCAGGTGACGGCGGTGAGGCTCAGCGCGCTGCCCGCGGTGCACAGGCCCAGGCAGAAGTAGAGGTTCGCGTCCGGGGTGTGCGCCGCCGGATCGATGGCGTGCCGGAAGCTGTTCAGCCCGTACAGCCAGAGGAACAGCCCCGCCAGCAGCAGATTGGTGGGCTCCACGGGCTTGGTGCGCCGCCGCTGATAGTGTCGCAGCAGCAGTTCTGCCGTCATGTAAAACAGGAAGGCCACACCCAGCGAGATCAGCAGCGCGATGAGCATCGTGTCCCGTTTCAGCAGGCCCATGAAAGAAAAGCAGAGCACCGCGGACATGTCCACCGCGATGATGATCAGCGCTGAGAGCGCGTCGTAGACCCGGAAGGCGTTGGCGCTGCGCAGGGTGGTGTGCAGAGCGGCGGCCGCCTCTGAGCGGGGCGGGTGCTGCCGGCGGTATGCCTGGTCGCCCCGATCCAGCAGCTGGAACCAGAGCGCCAGCAGGTCGCACAGTCCGTAGCCGGCCACCAGCAGCCAGGCGGTGGTCAGCGGCAGGTTGGTGAGGAAGACGGCCGCGATGGTCACGGCAGGGATCAGGTGCAGCAGGGCCATGTACAGCCAGAAGCGCCGGCGGGTGAAAAGCCCCTGCACCTCGGCCCGGATCACCCGGCGGCACAGCCCGTCCCGGACGGCGGTGGCCAGCACCAGCCCGAAGATCATCCAGGCGTTCTCGTTGGAGAGCCGGCCGGGATAGATCAGCACCAGCGACAGGACCGACAGCAGCAGGACGCCCAGCAGCACGGTCCGGCCGATCCGCTCCGCACGGCTGAAGAGCATCCGCGCCGTGCCGGTGTAGGTGGAGAAGAAGACCTGGGTCACCTGACTGCACATGAAAAGCGCCGCGCCGAAGAGCGGCGACGCCACGATGGCCTGGGACGCCATCATGCAATAGATGTACGTGAAAAGCCCACCCAGGCCGATCATACGTCCCAGGCCGGCTGATGCACGTGCATCCTGCATAAAGGGTCCCTCCTCCCGGTCTCCGGGACCATTCTACCACATTGAACGGAAAAGTGAAAGGGGGTCGGCGCTATGCCCGCTCAGGTCCCGGCCGTGCGGTCCGGGTCGGCGGCGAGGGCCGAGAGCAGCTCCTGCCGGAGCGCTGCGGCGCAGGCGGGCCAGTTGGCGGCCTGCCTGCGGGCCAGGGCGTCGCCGTGCAGGCGCAGCGCCAGGGCCAGGGGATCTCGGCCGGGCTCGCCCAGGCGCAGCAGCCAGTCCTCCCCGTCCCGGGTCAGGACGGCGTCCGCGGCGGGCTGGGCCGCGTTTCCCTCGGAGAGCAGCAGGGTCAGCCGGCGCAGAAAGGCCGGCGCGGCCTGCTGCCAGCGCGCCTGCAGCTCATGAACGGGGAAGCCCTCGGGCAGCACCAGCGCTGCCTCGGTGCGCACCTGCCCCTGCTCCTCCAGCTGGAGGCGGGCCAGGCGGCGGCCGTCGGGCAGCGTTTCCGCCGCGGCCGGGGTGATCCGCTGCAGCCGGAAGCGCTCCCGCCAGCGGGGCGCCTCCGCGTCGATCAGGGCACGGCGGCTGCCGGGCAGGC
This sequence comes from uncultured Clostridia bacterium, assembly GCA_946410395.1. GTDB lineage: Bacteria > Bacillota > Clostridia > Christensenellales > Aristaeellaceae > RUG11272. Next base: position 5,100 of record CAMKAE010000101.1, on the reverse strand, counting down.
GCGACGAAAAACTGCGGACCGTGTAGGCGCCGGCCTCCGTCAGCGTGATCAGCGCGCCGCCGGTGTGCGCCTTGCGCTCCGCCTGTCCGCTCTCCGTCAGGGCCTCGAGGTTCAGCCGCAGGTCAAACCAGGTCAGCAGCTCCTGCGTCACCAGAAACTCCAGCAGTTGATCCTCCGTCACCGGGCCGAGACGATCCAGGCAGTACAGCAGCGTCAGCCGGGTCTCGGTCTCCGGAATCCATTGCCGTTCCATCCCGTCACCTCCCGCGCACCGGAAAACGCTCCCGCCCGCGGCGCGAAACGGGAGCCGGGCTGTTCATGGACCGGTCAGGCGCGGAAGGGCGCGATGTCTCTGAGCAGGGCGTCGATCTGCTCCTGAGGCACCTGATCCGCGTTTTCGATCTCCAGGGTGATGTTCCGGGAGAGGTCCAGGCTGAAGATCCCGAGGATGGACTTGGCGTCCACCACATGGCGGCCCGCCCGCAGATCCATCTCGAAGTCGTACTTGTTCACGGCGTTGACAAAGTTCTTCACGTTCTCCGCCAGTGTCAGCCGGATCTCGTACTTCTGCATGGAAACACCTCCGTTTCGTGATGACTTCATTATAAACGCAGAGCGGGAAAAAAGCAAGGCGGGGCGTGCGGTCATTTTCATTCGATTGTCCCGCCCGGATGCCGGTGTTCCCCTTGTGCGGCGGCGGCATCGGCGCTATAATGGGCAAAAGCGGAGAGGGGGAGAGAGGCGTGCGGGAGATCACGGGCAAGGCGGCCATGGAGCGCTCGCTGGTGAAGCGGTTCCGCAAGGAGCTGTGGCAGCCCTTCATCGCGGCCTGCAAGCGCTGGCGGCTGGTGACGGCGGGCGACCGGATCGCCGTGGCGCTGGACGGCACCGCTGCGGCGGCCGTGAACTGCCTGCTGCTGCTGGAGCTGGCCCGGCACTCGGACGAGCCCTTCTCCCTGGCGGTGCTGGACGCCGGCGGCGGCCCCCTGTCGGCAGGGGAGCTGGGGATCGACGCCCTGCCCTGCCCGGGCGAACCCGCCGCGGCGGCCCGGGAATGGGGCGCGAACCGGCTGGCCGTCCCGGACTGCATGAGCGACGTGACCGAGACGGTCTTCGGCGGCATGCTCTATGAGGGGACGCTGCGAGCCTTCCTGCCTCTGGAACCCGCCCCGGCGGACCCAGCGCTGACCCTGATCCGCCCGCTGTACTGCGTGGAGCGGCGGGACATCCTGGCCTTCTGCCGCTACAACGCCCTGCCGTATGCGCCCCGGCCCGATTCCGAGGCAAAGCGGAAGGCCCGGGCGCTGCTCGACGAGATGCGCGCCGCGTCGCCCAACGTGGAGATCAGCATTTTCCGGGCGGCCCACCAGGTGCATGTGGACACTTTCCCCCGGCCGCTGGGGCCGTAAGGAGGCAGCATGGAGGACTATTCCCGCTATTTCGGGCAGGCGATCTGGGCCCGGGGCGCCGACTACTACCGGGAGGGCCGGGTCACGACCCTGAACCGGCAGCTGCGGGCCAGGGAGACCTGGTCCGCGACGGTCCGGGGCAGCAAGCTGTACTTTGTCCAGCTGATCTTTGAGGGGGAGCGGCTGGCGGCGGCGGGCTGCAGCTGTCCCTGGTCGATGGAGGGCAACCTGTGCAAGCACGAGGCCGCGGCTGTCTGCGCGGTGCAGGCGCAGCGCATGGGGATCGAGCGCCCCAAGCCCGCGGACACGGCATCGTCGGCACCCGGGAAAAAGAAGATGGTGCATCCCTTCCCGGATCCGGGAGAGCGGCAGGTGGCGGCCGATTACCGCTCGCTTCAGCCCTATTTCAGCGTGCCCAGGGCCTGCCGGGATCTGACGGTTCCGGAGGACACCCTGCGCGATGCGCGGGAACTGCTCTCCGGCGATACCGTGCGCCTCTATGGCATGGACCAGACCAACCGGGACGGATACCTGGACATCGACGGTCTGGTGTACAACCGCACCGGCTATCCCCGGAACGTCAACGTGCTGCTCTCCCGCAGCGCGCTGGTGCGCCTGTACTGCTCGGAGAGCGCGGCCTGCATCAACGCCAACCGCCTCAGCGACCGGGGGGCCGTGTGCTGCCCCCACGTGCTGGCGCTGCTGATACTGACGGACCGGCAGCTGCAGGTGAAGCCCGTGGGCACGGCCACGGACAACGACGGGGAGCTGGTGCTGTCCCTCTTCTCCGGCCACGGGACGGCCCTGCGGGAGGACCGCGGCAGGCGGATCCGTCTGGAGCCCCGGATCAACCGGCGCAATGACGGCTACAACGCGCTGGAGTTCAAGGTCGGGGAGGGCCGGCTGTACGTGGTCAAAAGCCTGAAGGACCTGCTGAACGCCGAGCGGTCCGGCGGCCGGCTGACCCTGGGGACCAAGCAGACCCTGGATTTCGGCGGGAGCACCTTTGACCGGGAATCGGCGCCGCTGGCGGAGCTGGTGCGGGACGTGACGGAGGCCGCCGCAGCCGGCGGACCGATGCAGACCTACGCCTGGCTGCCGCCGGACCGGCTGCGCCTCTCCGGCAGCGTTCTGGACAGCTTCTTCGACCTGTATGAGGGAAAGCGCGTGGAGGCGCCGCGGGAGGACGGCGGCAGCGTGCTGCTGTGCGACGGGGAGCCCCGGCTGCGGATGAACATCCGGCCGATCAGCGAGGAAGGGGAGTTCATGGGCATCCGGGTCACCGGGTCCATGCCGGAGATGCTCCTGGGCGCCCGGCGCCTCTATGTGCTCGAGGGCGGCAAGCTCATGCGGCTGAGCGAGGAGAAAACGCGGCAGCTGATGCCCCTGTGGCAGTCCACGGACGAAGGCCGGTTCGGGTTCTCCATCGGCCGGGAAAAGCTGCGCGACTTCTACCGGAATGTGCTGCCCGCCCTGGGGAGCGCGGTGGAGGTCAACGAGACGGGCAAGCGGGAGATCGCCCGCTTCCTGCCGCCGGAGGCAGCCTTCACCTTCCGCCTGGACGCGCAGGACGGCGACATCACCTGCGACACGGAGGTCGCCTACGGCGAGGACAAGCGCCGACTGACGTCCTCCGGCGGCTTTGCCTGGGCGGACCGGCAGCTGGAGGACAAGGTGCTCGAAACCGTCCGGAGCTTTTTCCCGGTGGAGGAGCCCGGCGACCCGAGGCTGCACCTGGAGAAGGGCGAGGACGCGGTTTTCGCGCTGCTGACCGAGGGCGTGGACGCCCTGAACCGGCTGGGACTGGTGCTGGCCTCGGACAGCTTTGCCGCGCTGCGGGTCCGGCGGCGCTGGACGCTGCGGGCCGGCGTGTCCCTGGACAGCGACGTGATGAACCTCACCCTGCTCTCCGACGAGCTGACCCCGGAGGAGCTGCGGGAAGTGCTGGCGGCCTACGCGGCGAAGAAGCGGTATCACCGGCTGCCCTCCGGGGACATCGTGGACCTGACCGGGCAGCAGGCCCAGGACCTGGACGCGCTCTTCGAGGCGGCGCACGTGCTGCTCAAGGAGTTCGTCTCCGGCAAGATGAACATTCCGGCCTATCGCGCGCTCTACCTCGACCGGACGCTGGAGGACCGGGAGGAGCTGACCGCCAGCCGGGACCGGAATTTCCGCAACCTGGTGCGGTCCTTCAAGACCGTCAGCGAGTCGGAGGAGGAGCTGCCGGAAAGCCTGCGGGACGTGCTGCGGCCGTATCAGGAGGCAGGCTTCCGCTGGATGATGACGCTCAAAAACCACGGCTTCGGCGGCATCCTGGCCGACGACATGGGCCTGGGAAAAACCCTGCAGCTGATCGCCGTGGTCCTGCGGGACCGGGAGCTGGGGGAGGAGAAGCCCTCGCTGATCGTGTGCCCCTCCTCGCTGATGTACAACTGGCAGGAGGAGTGCCGGCGGTTTGCGCCGCAGCTGAAGACCTGCGTGGTGGCCGGCACCCAGTCCCAGCGGCGGATGATGATCGCCGCGGCCGGGCAGTCGGACCTGCTGATCACCTCCTACGACCTGCTGAAGCGGGACGTGGCGGAGTACGAGGGGCACAGGTTCCACATCGCGGCCATCGACGAGGCGCAGTACATCAAGAACCATGCCTCCGCCGCGGCCAAAACCGTGAAGACCCTGCAGGCCGACAGCCGCTTTGCCCTCACCGGCACGCCGGTGGAGAACCGCCTCAGCGAGCTGTGGAGCATTTTTGACTTCCTGATGCCGGGCTTCCTCTACGGCTACGACACCTTCCGCCGGGAGATGGAAACCCCGATCGTGAAGAGCGCGGACGAGGCCGCTACCCGCCGGCTGCGGGCCATGGTGGGGCCCTTCATCCTGCGGCGGCTGAAGACCGACGTGCTGCGGGAACTGCCGGAGAAGACCGAGGAGAGCCGTCCGGTCGTCCTGGAGGGCGAACAGCGCAGGCTCTATGACGCCCGGGTGCAGCGGCTGCGGGAGCTGCTGGGGAAAGAGACGGAGGAGACCTTCGACAAAAACCGCATCGCCGTGCTGGCGGAGCTGACCCGGCTGCGGCAGGTGTGCTGCGACCCCGGCCTGATCGCTGAGGGCTACAAGGGCCCTTCCGCCAAGCGGGAGGCTCTGCGGGAGCTGCTGCGCAGCGCCGTGGACGGCGGCCACAAGGTGCTGGTGTTCTCCCAGTTCACCTCCATGCTGGACCTGCTTGAGGAGGACCTGAAGGCAGAAGAGCTGACCTTCATGCGGCTGACCGGCGACACCCCGGCGGCAGAGCGCCTGGCCATGACCAAACGCTTCAACACCGACGACACGCCGGTGTTCCTGATCTCCCTGAAGGCCGGCGGCACAGGGCTGAACCTGACCGGCGCGGACATCGTGGTCCACTATGATCCCTGGTGGAACCTCGCCGTGCAGAACCAGGCCACCGACCGCGCGCACCGCATCGGCCAGGACAAGCCGGTCTCGGTCTACAAGCTGATCGCGAAGGATACCATCGAGGACCGGATCGTGCGCCTGCAGGAGAGCAAGCGCGACCTCGCGGACAGCATCCTCTCCGGCGAGCACGCCTCCCTGGCCTCGCTGTCGAAGGATGAACTGATGGCGCTGGTCAGCGGGGAGGTTTGAGGGACCCCTCACCCGCTGCGGCGGGAGCTCCCCACTGCGGTGGGGAGCCTGG
>CAMKAE010000100.1 GCA_946410395.1 uncultured Clostridia bacterium | reverse complement strand
ACATAGTCGTCGGTCAGGTCCAGCACATACAGCTTGGACGCGCCGGTGGCCAGCGCCTTGGCCTCCAGTCCCTCCAGCTCGTCCGCCTGGCCCACGTTGCCGGAGACCGCGATGACCTCCGCGCCGTTGTAGTTCTCCTTCAGCCAGGGAATGATGATGGACGTGTCCAGACCGCCGGAATACGCCAGCACGATCTTCTTGATTTCTTCCTTGCTCTTCACGGAAAAGCACCTCCTGCGTAATTTCAAAGGCACTATACAACGCCCCTGCATGAATGTCAAGGGGATTTTTGCAATTTATGCGGTTTTTTTCTTGTGTTTCTGTATTTTATGCAATATCTGTGCATATTCACAGGCCGGTTTGCATAATCCGGCGCGGGATGCCCAAATCATCGCGGGAAGGTTGCGATTTGAGGGGAAATCTGCTATAATGTCCGGGACCGGTCAGCCGGTTTGATCGCTATGACAATCCGTACAGGAGGTACGCCGATATGGCAAGCAAGAAAGACAATCAGCTCAAGACCGTGGAGCCCGTCGAGCAGCCGGCTTCTTCCATTACATATGCCAACGAAGTGATCGCGACCATCGCCGGCATGGCCGTCAGCGACGTGGAGGGCGTGGCCGGCATGAGCAAGGGCGCCGGCAAGAACAGAAATGTCACCAAGGGCATCCGTGTGGAGGTCAACGCCGAGGACGTGGCCTGCGACATCTTCCTCCTCATCGAGTACGGCCGGCCCATCCAGAAGGTCGCCTTCGAGGTGCAGGAGAATGTCCGCCGCTCCCTGGAGTCCATGACAGGGCTGCACGTGTCCCGGGTGGACGTGCATGTGCAGGGCGTCAGCTTCGAGAAGGAGAACAGCGCGCTCAACGCCGGCGCACAGCATGCGCGCCTGACCCAGCCCGACGCCGAGGAAACCGAGACGAAGGCAGCTTCCGAAAAGAAGGAAACCGCTGACAAATAACACGAGCAGGATGGAGGAATCAGCATGTCCGAACAGGAAAACCAGGTCCTGAAGGAAGAATTGATCCCCGTCGAGGACATCGGTACGCAGCAGAAGCCGGAGAAGGAAAAGCGCTCGGATTCCGTCCTGGACGAGCTGATGGCTTTTGTGCGCAAGAACCGGCGTGCCTTTGCCGGCGCTCTCGCGGGCATTCTTTTCGCCTGCCTGTGCATGTGGATCGGCTTCTGGCGCACGCTGTTCATCACGGTCATGGCGCTGCTGGGCATCTTCCTGTTCTCTGTGGACGACAAGCAGGGCGCCATCAAGCGTTTTATTGGAAAAATCTTCCCCCACAAGGAATGACACGGCTGACAGGAGCGAACAAGCATGGCAAGAGCAACAGCCCGGGTGGCAGCGATGCAGCTGATCTATGAGAGCTGCGCCGGCGGAGAAGGCGGCGAAGACTCGCTGCGCATGGTATACAACGAGCTGCGGGACGAGAAGATGCGCCCGGTCGCGCAGGAGGATCCCACGCTGGCGGACCGCGCCTGGATCGACCGGGTGGTTGCCGGGGTCATGGCGGATCTGGACAGCCTGGACGCGCGGATCAACGCCGCCAGCAAAAACTGGGCCGTGGATCGCATGGCCCGGGTGGATCTGGCCATCCTGCGCCTTGCGGTGTGGGAACTGCTCAACGAGAAGGAAACCCCCGGCCCGGTGGTCATCAGCGAGGCCATCGAGCTGGCCAACTGCTACTCCGGGGAGAGCAGCGGCCGTTTCATCAACGGCATTCTGGGCACCATCCTGCGGGAAGAGGAAAAGGCGCCATGACACAGGTCTGCCTGGGGATCGACACCAGCTGCTACACCACCTCCTGCGCGGCGGTGACGCTGTCGGGCGAAGTGGTCGCTTCCTGCAGAAAACTGCTGCCGGTGCCCGCCGGGAGCCGCGGGCTGCGCCAGAGCGAGGCGGTTTTCGCCCATGTCCGGCAGCTGCCGGAGTTGATGGAAGCGCTGGGGCACGCGGTCGCGGGCATGGAGATCGCGGCGGTCTGCGCCTCCCGCACGCCGCGGGACGATCCGCAGTCCTATATGCCCGTCTTTCAGGTTGGGGATGCTCAGGCCCGCGCATTGGCGGCGATGCTGGGCGTCCCTTCCTTTGCGTCAACCCATCAGCGGGGACACCTGGCCGCAGCACGGCTGGACAGCGGGCTGGCCGGGGGCGACTTCCTCGCCGTGCACCTCTCCGGCGGCACCACCGAGCTCCTCGCCATGCAGGCTGAGGCGCTGACGCTGCTGGGCGGCACGCTGGACCTGCACGCCGGGCAGCTGGTGGACCGCACCGGCGTGGCGCTGGGGCTTTCCTTCCCCAGCGGGCCGCAGCTGGAGGCGCTTGCCAAAGAAGGTCACGCCGAAGCGCGGCTTCCGGCCAGCTTTGACCGAGCTGCCTGCGGCATCCATCTCTCCGGCGCGGAGACACAGGTGCAGCGCTGGATCCGCGAGGAGGCCCTTCCGCCCCGCGACATCGCCCGGGAGGTCTTCGACTTTCTCGCCCGAAGCACGGCGCGGCTGATCCTCTGCGGCGCGGAGCGGACCGGCATCCGGCAGGCGCTGATCTTCGGCGGCGTGGCCTCATCCGCGCTGCTGCGGGAGCTGCTCGCCGAGCGCATTCGCAAGGCTGATCCCGCGCTGCATGTCTGCTTCGGGCGGCCGGAGTACTCCGGCGACAACGCTGTGGGCGCCGCCCTCATCGGCGCTGAAAAGTTGCGCAAGCAGTTTATTCATTGAATCGAGAGAATCGGGAGGTGCCGGATATGTCCGCAGTGAGAATCGACGGCAAGGCCATGGCCCTGGCAATCCGGGAGGAGATCGCCGCAAAGGTCGCCGGTCTGAAGGCGCGGGGCGTGACCCCCGGCCTCGCGGTGATCCTGGTTGGCGATGACCCCGCCAGCGAGATCTACGTCCGCAACAAGGGCATCGCCTGCGAGAAGGCCGGCATGCACAGCGAGACGATCCGCCTGCCGCAGGAGACGACCCAGCGGCAGCTGGAGGCGGAGATCGACCGGCTGAACCGCGATCCCGCCATCGACGGCATTCTCGTACAGCTGCCCCTCCCCCGCCACCTGGATGAGCGCGCCGCCCTGAGCGCCATCCTGCCTGAAAAGGACGTGGACGGCTTCCATCCCGTGAACGCCGGCAGGCTGCTGGCCGGCGAGCCCACCGTGGTGCCCTGCACCCCCAAGGGCGCGATGCGCCTGATCCGCTCCACCGGCGTGGAAACCGACGGCAAGGAGGCTGTGGTGGTGGGCCGCTCCAACATCGTGGGCAAGCCGATGGCCCTGCTGCTGCTGCAGGCGGGCTGTACCGTCACCGTGTGCCACAGCCGCACCCGCGACCTCGGCGCGGTGACCCGGCGGGCGGACATTCTGGTCAGCGCCGTGGGCAAGGCCGGCGTCATCCGCGGGGACATGGTCAAGCCCGGCGCGGTGGTCATCGACGTGGGCATCAACCGCGTGGAGGGCAAGGTCACCGGCGACGCGGCCTTTGATGAGGTCTCGGAGGTGGCCGGCTGGCTGACCCCGGTGCCTGGCGGCGTCGGGCCCATGACCATTGCCATGCTGCTGGAGAACACCCTGGAAGCCGCGGAGAAGCGCCTATGAGCGAGGCGTACGGCGCCGTCTTCAGCGTCAGCCAGCTGAACACTTACGTCGCCCGCGCGCTTCGCGCCGACCGCCTGCTGCAGGACCTGCGGCTCCGCGGGGAGGTCAGCGGCTTTTCTGCCTATCCCAGGGCCTGGTATTTCACGCTGAAGGACGAGGGCGCAAAGATTTCCTGCGTCATGTTCCGGGACGCCTTCGGCCGCGCCGGTTTCACGCCGCGCAACGGCGATCAGGTGATCCTGCACGGCGCCGCCGGACTCTACACCCAGGAGGGACGCTTTCAGTTCATCGCCGACGCCATCCGGCCGGAGGGCGCCGGTCTGCTCTGGCAGCGCTTTGAGGCGCTGAAGGAAAAGCTCCGGGCGGAGGGGCTCTTCGACGAGGCCCGCAAGCGCCCGCTTCCCCCGCGCCCCCGGCGCATCGCGGTCGTGACCTCGCAGGAGGGTGCGGTCTGGCACGACATCCACCGCATTGCCGGTCAGCGGGACCCCGGGGTCGCCCTGGTGCTGGTTCCCTGCAGGGTTCAGGGCGCCGACGCCGCACCCACCATCGTGGCCGGGATCCGCAAGGCTCAGGCCCTGCCGGAAATCGATCTGCTGATCGTGGGCCGCGGCGGCGGGTCCATGGAGGACCTGTGGTGCTTCAATGAGGAGGCCGTGGCCCGGGCCATCGCGGCCTGCCCGATTCCGGTGATCTCCGCAGTCGGGCACGAGACGGATTTCACGATCGCGGACTTCACCGCGGACCGGCGGGCCGCCACGCCCTCGAACGCTGCGGAGATCGCCGTGCCGGACCGGGAGGACGCGCTGGCCGCCCTGGAGATGATCCGGGACCGCCTGAACCGGGCCGCGGAGGGCAGCCTGCAGCAGCGGGTCCTGGCCGTCTCCGCCCTGTACCGCCGGCTGCACCTGCTGGCCCCCGACGCCCGACTTGAGCAGCAGCGACGCCGCAGCGGCGAGCTGAAAGCCCGCCTGGAGCGCGCTGCGCAGAGCGCCCTGTCCGCCGCGGACAGTGACCTCAGGCTGACCCGCCTGCGTCTGGACAGCGCCGCAGACGCGTTCCTGACGGCAAAGGCCCAGCGGGCCGCCCGGCTGGGCGAAAGGCTCGACGCCCTGAATCCGCTGAAGGTGCTCGAGCGCGGCTATGCGCTGGTGATGAGCGACGAAAAGCCCGTCACCCGGGCCGCCCAGGCGCCGGAGCACATGAAGCTGCGTTTCGCGGACGGCACGGTGCCGGTCCGCAGAGAGGAGGCCTGACATGGCCGCAAAGAAAGAAAAGCCCGCGGTGCTGACCTTTGAGGGCCGCCTCGCCCGGGTCGAAGCCCTCATCGCTCGCATGGAGAGCGGTGCCGCGCCTCTGGAGGAAACCCTGCGGGACTACGAGGAGGGCATCCGCTGCCTGAACGCCATGGAGCAGGACCTGCAGGCCGCCAAACAGCGGCTCAGCGTCCTGCGCGAGCAGCCGGACGGGAGTCTTCGGGAGGAGGCCCTGGAGGAGGACGCATGAAAACCTATGCCGAATACCTCGCCCTGGTGGAAGCCGACCTGGCCCCGCGCCTGAACAGCCTGGGCGAGATCCCCCGGCGCCTGTCGGAGGCTATGCGCTATTCGCTGGAAGCGGGCGGGAAGCGCATCCGCCCGGTGCTGTTGCTGGCCGCCTGCGACTTGATGGGCGGTTCGCTCGACGAAGCCCTGCCCTTCGCGAGCGCACTGGAGATGATCCACACCTACAGCCTGATCCACGACGATCTGCCGGCGATGGACGATGACGACCTGCGCCGGGGACGCCCCTCCAGCCACAAGGCCTTCGGCGAGGCGACCGCCATCCTGGCCGGCGACGGCCTGCTGAGCGCAGCCATGGAGCTGATGCTGCGCGCGTCCGCAGAGATGGACAGCCTCCGCGGCGTCCGGGCGGCGCACGCCATCGCCCGCCGCTGCGGCGTGACCGGCATGGTGGCCGGGCAGACCGTGGACGTGACCGAGGAGGGCACCGCGCCCACCGCGGACAAGGTGCGCTACATCCATCTCCACAAGACCGCCGATCTGCTCACCGCCCCAATGGAGGCCGGCTTTCACCTGGCCTGCGCAAATCCAGAAGAGCTGGCCTGCGCCGTGACCTACGGGCAGCAGCTCGGCCTGGCCTTCCAGATGGTGGACGACCTGCTGGATGTGACGGGGGATGAGCGCGAGCTGGGCAAAAAGACCGGCATCGACGCCGCTCGCGGCAAGCTGACCTGGGTGGCTGTGCGGGGGCTGGACGGCACACGCGCGGACGCCGCCGCGGCCGCGGAGGCCGCCAAGGCTGCCATCGCCGCCCTGAACCGGGATGTATCTTTCTTCACCGCGCTGGCGGATCAGCTGTCGGAACGGACAAACTGAAGCGTTTTTCACCAGGCTGAACGGAAAAAATCTGCGGCTTCCGTCCGCGCCTGCATCGCCGCCGCCGCAGCGGCCCGGAGGATGATCATGGACCATTTTCACGAGGAAGTCGTCGTCAAGCGGAAAAAGGGGCTGGATGAGTTCACCTACTGGCTGTCCTGGCTGGTGCTGATCTTCAGCGGCGCCGCCTGCGTCTATCTGCTCAGCTTTATGACCGTCTACTTCCGCAACGGCGATTGGCTGAGCTGGGTTCTGATGCTGGTCGTCTTCGGCGGCATCGGCGTGCTGACTTGGCTCTATCATGACCGGCTGCGCCTGGAGTACGAGTACACCTTCACCAACGGCGCGCTGGACTTTGCCCAGGTGTTCAACAACAAAAAGCGCAAGACCCTGGGCTCCCTGAATGTCAAGACCATCGACGTCTTCGGGCCGGTGAACGGCGAGGCCTTCAAGCGCTACGTCTCGATGCCGGAGGTTCAGCAGACCCGCTGGTTCCTGAACCGGGAAGGCAACCTGCACTTCTTCTATTTCCAGAAGGAAGGCAGCAAGCGGATTATTGTCTTTGAGCCCAGTGAGGAGCTGGTCGACCTGATCCGCAAGTATCTCCCCCACGGCGCATATCAGCAATGAGGCACTGAATGGAAGCATATCTGGACAACAGCGCCACCACCCGTCCCTGCCCCGAGGCCGCCGAAGCGGTCCTGCAGGCGCTGGAGAAGGGCTGGCACAACCCCTCGGCCCTGTACCGGCCCGCTCTGGAGGCCCAGAAAGCCATGGAGCGGGCCCGAGCCCTGTGCCTGAACGCCGCCGGCGCTCCGGGGCAGCGGCTGGTCTTCACCGGCAGCGGCACCGAGGCGGACAACCTGGCGATCCTCGGCACGCTCCGCACCGTCCGGCAGCCCGGGCGCGTGCTTTTTCTGCAGTCGGAGCATCCGGCGGTGTCCGCCTGCATGCAGGAGGCGGAGCGGCTGCACTTCGTCTGCGAACCCATGGCCGTGGACCGCGCCGGGGTCTGTGACCTTGAAAAGCTGGAAAAGCAGCTGCGCGATGACGTGCGGCTGATCTGCGTCATGCAGGTCAACAACGAGGTCGGCGCCGTGCAGCCGCTCGCGGCCGTCGCCGCGCTGCGCGACCGCCTGTGTCCCGGCGCCGCCATTCATGTGGACGGCGTGCAGGGCTTCCTGCGGGTGCCGCTGGCCTTCAACCGCCTGGGCATCCAGTCCTATGCCTTCAGCGGCCACAAGATCCACGCGGTCAAAGGCATCGGCGGCCTCATCGTCCGCAAGGACCACAAGCTGCAGCCCGTTGTGTTCGGCGGCGGCCAGGAGGGCGGCCTGCGCTCCGGCACCGAGAACACTCCCGGCATCGCGGCGCTCGCCGCTGCGGTGTCCGCTTTCCCGCCGGATGCGCCCGCCCGCATGGCGGCGCTCAAGCGGCGGCTCTGGGAGGGGCTGAAGACCGCCGTTCCCGCGGCTGTGCTCAACGGCCCGGCACCCGACAGCGAGGCCGCCGCGCCGCACATCCTCAACGTCAGTCTGCCGCCGGTGCGCTCGCAGACCATGCTGTTCGCCCTGGAGGGCGACGGCGTGTGGGTCAGCGCAGGGTCCGCCTGCGCCAGCCACAAGCAGAAGCTCTCCCCCGTGCTCTCCGCCATGGGGCTCGCCCCGCAGTTGGCGGACTGCGCGCTGCGCTTCAGCCTGGGCGCTGACACCGACGAGCAAATGATCGACCATGCCGTCAGCTGCGCCGCAAAGCAATACGCGGTGCTGTCC
>CAMKAE010000099.1 GCA_946410395.1 uncultured Clostridia bacterium | reverse complement strand
ATGGGCGTCAACTTCTACGACACGGCCATCGCCTACCAGAGCGGCACCAGCGAACAGTATGTGGGCCGCGCCCTGCGGGATTTCGCGAAGCGGGACGAGGTCGTCGTGGCTACCAAGTTCCTGCCCCGCACGCAGGACGAGATTGCAGCCGGCGTGACCGGTCAGCAGCACATTGAGCGGATGCTCAACAAGAGCCTGCAGAACCTCGGCATGGACCATGTGGATCTGTACATCTACCACATGTGGGACTGGCAGACGCCCATCGAGGACATTCTGGACGGCCTGAACCGGGTGGTGCGGGCAGGCAAGGCGCGTTACATCGGCATCTCCAACTGCTTTGCCTGGCAGCTGGCCAAGGCCAACGCCATTGCCGAGCGGGAGGGCTGGGCGAAGTTCATCTCCGTGCAGGGACATTACAACCTGATCTTCCGGGAGGAGGAGCGGGAGATGGTGCCCTACTGTCAGGAGGAGGGCATCGCCCTGACGCCCTACAGCGCCTTGGCAGCGGGCAGACTCTCCCGCAAGCCTGGCGAAACCTCTGAGCGGCTGGAAAAGGACGCCTACGCCAAATTCAAGTATGACGCGACCGCTCGGCAGGACGGTGTTATCATCGATCGGGTAGCGGAATTAGCCGAAAAACGCGGCGTGACCATGACCGAGATCTCCCTGGCCTGGCTGCTCACCAAGGTCGCCTCCCCGGTGGTGGGTGCGACGAAGTTCCACCATGTGGACGGCGCGGCCAAGGCGACGGACCTGGACCTGACGGAAGACGAGATCGCATACCTGGAAGCGCCCTATGTGCCGCACCCCCCGGCGGGCGTGATGGCCCAGAACAGGCCGGCGAAGTCCACCGGAACCCATGTCTGGCCTGCTGCCCGCCCGAAGGCATCTGTCTGACTTTCGCGATGCTGTTTTCCCTGTATATGAGATTGATTGTCGACCTGTTCTGAAAAGAGGAGGATTTCCCGTGAAAAAAAGGATCGCTGTTCTGACTGCCCTGATGCTGACGCTCTCCTGCGTTCCCTTTGCGCTGGCCGAAGAGGCCGTCGAGCCTGCCAGCCATATCCTGGTCGTCTGCTTCTCCGCCACCGGCACCACCAGGGGTGTCGCGGAGAAACTGGCGGAAGGTCTTTCCGCCGACCTGTATGAGATCGTGCCCGAAACGCCCTATACCGACGCCGACCTGAACTACGGCAATTCCAAAAGCCGTACCTCTGTTGAGATGGATGATCCCGCCTGCCGCCCGGCCATCGCGGGGGAGCTGCCCGACCTGACGGGCTACGATACCGTCCTGATCGGCTACCCCATCTGGTGGGGCGACGCGCCGCGCATCCTGTCCAGCTTTGTGGAGCAGGTCGACCTGACCGGTAAGACCGTGGCCGTGTTCTTCACCTCCGGCTCCAGCGGACTGGGCAGCAGCATGCGGCACCTGCAGGAGCAGGCCGGCACGGGCACCTGGCTGGAGGGCAAGCGCTTCACCGGCCGCACGACCGTGGAAGAGCTGGTCAACTGGGCCAATGGCCTCGGCATCGCGCCTTGAACGTCAGCTTTTGTCTCATCGGGCAAACCGAAAGGAGGACACGCAGCATGAAGACCCGAAGACTGCGCGACATCGAGGTTTCACCCATCGGCATGCGCATCTCAGCTCACTGTTCAGGCTTAACAAAGACGCATATAACACAAAGAGGCTGGCGAATCCTGTCGTCAGCCTCTTTGCCGTCAAACCGGCTTGCTTGCGTGACAGCCGCAAACGGTCACAGAATGTGAGCCTGTTTTTTGCGCTCACGTTCTCATTTCTCAAAGGTCGCGGCAACTTTCTTCAGCAGTTCCCGGATGGGCAGGTGCTGCGGGCAGACCCGCTCGCACTTGCCGCAGCGGATGCATTCGCTGGCCTTGCCGTGACCGTCCCGGGTCACAATGCCGTAATACATACCGCTGTTCCAGTCGTGGAAGGCCTCGTGGGCGTTCATCGCGCCGAAGATATCCGGGATGAGAATGCCCTTGGGGCACTGGCTCTCCTCAATGCAATAACGGCACTTGGTGCAGGGGATCAGGTTCAGGCTGCGGAAGATATCGCAGACCTTGCCGATCGCCTCCCGCTCGGTCTCCGTCAGCGGATGGAAATCCGCCATGGCGCTGAGATTGTCCTCCATCTGCGCCATATTGCTCATGCCGGAGAGCACCATGGCCATGTTGGGGAAGGAGGCCGCGAAGCGCAGGGCATAGCTGGCGTTGCTGCCGCCGTTCAGGCCGCGCAGCACCTGATCCGCCTCTGCGGGCAGATTGACCAGGCTGCCGCCCTTCACCGGCTCCATGACGATGACGGGCTTGCCGTGCTTTTCGCAGACCTCGTAGACCTTGCGGCTCTCCACGGAGGCGTCCTCGTAGTCCACGTAATTGAACTGGATCTGCACGATCTCGATCTCCGGGTGCTCCGACAGGATCATGTCCAGCACCTCGGCCTTGTCGTGGAAAGAGATGCCAAAGTGGTGGATCTTACCCTCCGCCTTGAGTTCCTGGGCGATCTCATAGGCCCGGCAGCGCTTGTACTTCGGGTAGTTGTTTTTGTCCTGGGCATGCATGAGATAGAAGTCAAAGTAATCAACGCCGCAGGCCTTCAGCTGGCTCTCGAAGAAGGGGCGGATGTCCTCCTCCTTCCTGAAGTAGGGGTCGGTCAGCTTGTCTGTCAGCAGAAATTTGCTGCGGTCATGGCGCTTCGCCACACAGTCGCGGATGGCGGTTTCGGACTGCCCGCCGATGTAGCCGTGGGCTGTGTCGAAGTAATTGAGCCCGGAGGCGATGAAGGCATCCGCCATGCGACAGAATTCGTCGTAATTCACCTTGCCGTCCTTCATGGGCAGGCGCATGCAGCCGAAGCCAAAGTTGCCGTGGATCTCCGGGAAAAAGGGGTTCTGAATCATCTGTGCTTCCTCCTCGCCGTCGGTTCGTGCGTTGATCTGTGCCCCGCAGTTGCCATCGGCCCGCCGCGCCGTAAAGAACGCTTCGTTCGATGGCGCTGAGAGCGCATGCACGATCAGGCTCGCCATCGAAATTCCACCTTTTCCGATATCGGTCTTCCTGACGTTGCAGCGCCTTTTTCTGCCGCACCCATATCATAACAGGAAAAACGTCTGAAATCAATTCGATTTTGGTAGTCGGAAGCGGGAGGACTTGCGATCATGCAGGATCAAACATCAGGCGTATAGCAAAGCGCTGCATCGCTCAGGCAGCGCCGTTCTTTTCCCCTTTTTCCGTTTTTTCCCTGATTCTCCATTGACATGCGCAAGCCCTGTCCTCTATAATACAGGCAACCGATTCAACAAAAAACCGAATGGAGGATGAACGATCATGCGCACCCCCTTCCGACTGAAAAAGGTCCTTGCATGCGCAGTTGCGCTCTGCCTGCTCACGGTCCTGCTCCCGCTGACGGCCCTGGCCGCGGAGGACGTGACCGGCTCCTGGACGCTGGATTCGATGAAGATCGAAGGCGAATGGATGAGTGCTGCCCTGCTGAAGCTTCTCGGCGCGGACGCTGCCCTGGAATTCAGAAGCGACGGGTCCGGCACGTTCTCCACCACCATGGGCGAGGAAACCGAGTCCTTCGATTTCACCTGGCAGCAGTTTGGCAAAAAGATCCTGATCGAAGACGGCGTGGCCACCCTGTCCGACGACGGCAAACTGACGATAAAGGGCGACGACGACATGGCCATGGCCTTTGTCCGCGCCGACAGCACCGCCGGTTCTTCCGACAGCGGGTCCGGCACTGCCTCTGCCCTCACCCGGTCGTCTGACACCTCCGCGTCCGGCAGTCTGAACCGGACCGTCACCACCCGGAAGGGCGTCAGCCTCACCCCCGTTGGGATCCGCACCAGCACCGGCAGCAGCTGGAACACGCCGGAGGACGGCAATGTGTTTGTGCTCGTGAATTTCCGGGTGGAGAACAACTCCTCCGCCTCCGTCTCGATCTCCAGCATGCTCAGCTTCAGCGCCTACTCGGATGACAGCAAGCTTGATTTCAGCGTCGGCGCGCTGCTGGAAGCGGAAGGCAGCATCGACATGACGCTCGACCCGGGCAAGAACGGGACCGGCGAGATCGGCTACGAGGTCGATCCGAACTGGCAGACGCTGGAGATCAAGTTCACGCCCGAGCTGTTCGACAGTGAGTCCTATACCTTCACCTTCAGCCGCTCCGATCTGGGCATCTGAGCCTTCTTCGTGTTCCCGGCCCCGCGCTCCGCGCGGGGTTTTTGCGTACCGCAGCTGCGCCTGTCCGGCGCTTTTTTGCTTTTCCCTTGCGCAAAGCGGGAATCCGTTGTAAAATAGCTCCGTTATCTGTTTGAACGGGAAGGGAGAGACCGTGATGACCAAACTGGAAAACCAACTCCTGGACATTCTCCGGGAGGACTGCCGGATCCCGTTGGAAAAGCTCGCCGTGATGACCGGCACGGACACCGTGCAGGTGGCCGAGGCCATCGAGCAGCTGGAGCGGGACAAGGTGATCCTGCGCTACGCCCCGGTGGTGAACTGGGACAAGACCGACCGTGAGCGCGTGGAGGCCATGATCGAGGTCCGCGTCCTCCCGCAGCGGGAGCAGGGCTTCGACGCCGTGGCTTCCCGGATTTATTCCTTCGACGAGGTCAAGAGCGTTTACCTGATGAGCGGCAGCTATGACCTGCTGGTGCTGGTGCAGGCGAGGACGCTGAAAGAGCTTGCCCTCTTTGTGTCGGAGAAGCTCTCGGTGCTGGACACGGTGACGGGAACCGCCACCGCTTTTGTCCTGAAGCGCTATAAAGAGGATGGCGTGGTGTTTGAGAACGCCCGCGACGACGGACGGCTGGTGATCACCCCGTGAACTATGACCGTTATTTGAACCGGGCCATCGCCGCCGTTCCCCCCAGCGGGATCCGGCGCTTCTTCGACATGGCTTCCACCATGAAGGGCACGATCTCCCTTGGCGTGGGCGAGCCGGATTTCGTCACCCCTTACCACATCCGCAACGCGGCCATCGACAGCCTGCTGCGAGGGGAGACCCAGTATACCGCCAACCGCGGCCTGCCGGAGCTGCGCGAAGCCGTGTCCCGCTACATGCGGGAGCGCTTCTCCCTGTCCTACGATCCGAAGACGGACATCGTCATCACCGTGGGCGCCAGCGAGGCCATCGACGTGGCGCTGCGGGCCATCACGGGCCCGGGGGATGAGATCCTTGTGCCCGAGCCCAGCTATGTCAGCTACAGCCCCAGCGTGATCTTCGCCGGCGGCGTGCCGGTGCCCATCGTCACCCGCCAGGAGCGGGAGTTCCGCCTGGACGCCGATGCGCTCCGGGCCGCGATCACGCCCCGGACGAAGGCCCTGATCCTCCCATACCCCAACAACCCCACCGGCGCCATCATGCCGCGGGCTGATCTGGAAAAGATCGCCGAGGTCGTGCGGGAGAAGGAGATCCTGGTGCTCTCCGACGAGATCTACTGCGAGCTCACCTACGGCGAGGAGCCCCACACATCCTTCGGCTCCCTGCCGGGTATGCTGCCCTACACCGTCACCCTGAACTGTTTCAGCAAGTCCTTCGCGATGACCGGCTGGCGGGTGGGCTTTGTCTGTGCGCCGGCCCCGATCGCGGAGATCATCAACAAGATCCACCAGTACACGATTCTCTGCGCGCCGCGGCAGAGCCAGGCCGCCGCCCTCCACGCTCTGGAGCAGGGCTTTGCCGATGGCTTTGCGGACGTGGCCCGCATGCGGCAGAGCTATGACCAGCGCCGCCGGCTGATGGTGGCGGGCTTCCGGGACATGGGGCTGGATTGCTTCGAACCCCTCGGCGCCTTCTACGTCTTCCCCTCCATCCGCTCCACCGGCCTGACCAGCGAGGAATTCTGCCAGCGGCTGCTGCGGGAGAAGAAGGTGGCCTGCGTGCCCGGCACTGCCTTCGCCCCCTCGGGCGAGGGTCACATCCGCTGCTCCTACGCCACCGGCCTGGACAAGCTGAACATCGCCCTGGAGCGCATGGCGGACTTCATCCGCGCGCTCTGATCACGGACCTGTCTTATTCTGGAGGTATTCATGCGCAAGCTGCTGCTCTGGACTCTGCTGCTCTGCCTGCTTCTGCCCCTTTTCGCCGGCGCGGAGGAGGAAGAGGAGGAGTTTACCCTCTCGGAGATCCTCCGCGTGGAGGAGGAAATCAACCTGGACGAGGACGAAGGCGAAACGGACGCCGGCAGCACCGCCGTCTCGTCCGTCTATGAGGACGACGGCTCCGTCCTCCTCACCATGACCTTCACCGGCGACTTCACCGTGGGCAAAAACGCCAAGGCCAAGAAGGACATGTTCGGCGATGAGCTGCAAGCCCAGGGCGGCGACATCAATTTCACCATGAAAAACATGCGCGACATCCTGCTGGCCGACGACATGACCCTCGTGAACTTTGAGGGCACGCTGACCAACTCCACCTACATCCCCGCCAGCAAGAAGAACAACAGCTTCCTGTTCAGCGCGCCGCCGGAATACGTCAGTATGCTCTCCGACAATGGCATCGAGTGCGTGTCCCTGGAAAACAACCACGTGATGGATCACGGCGAGGAGGCCTATCAGGACACCAAGGACGCCCTGACCAGCGCCGGCATCGTCTACTCCAACTCCACCGAGCGGGGCGTTTACTCGGTGAAGGGCGTGGAAGTCTGCATGCTCTCCTACCTGTGCATCGACCGCTATGAGCGGCTGTGGGACGTGGTGCCCGCAGACATCGCCGCCGCCAAGGCACAGTATCCCATCGTCATCGTCTCCTTCCACTGGGGTGTGGAAAAGGACTATGTACCCACCTCCAACCAGGTCAAGATGGGCCGCCTCGCTGTGGACGCCGGCGCCGACCTCGTCATCGGCCACCACTCCCACCGGATCCAGCCCATCGAGTGCTACAAGGGCGTGTACATCTGCTACTCCCTGGGAAACTTCTGCTTTGCCGGCAACAACAAGCCTGACGACATGACCTCCTTTGTCTTCCAGACCCGCTTCCGGATCCGGGACAACCAGATCACCAACGAGGGCTTCCGCATCATCCCCATCCGCATTTCCAGCCGGAAAGACCGCAACGACTTCATCCCAACGCCGCTGACCGACATCACCACCGTCGAGAGCGTCCTCTCCACCCTCAAGTCCAACGGCCGCAAGCTGACCTACGCGGTGGAGAACTATCCGCTGGACTGGTGACGATCGCAGCCGCCGGGCCGGTCTTGCGCATCCCGCCGGGTTGTGCTATACTGTCCCCTGCGGCCGCAGCTCAGCGGGATAGAGCGGTTGCCTCCTGAACAGGAACGCGCCGCCAGAATTAGCAGTCTGCTGACAAACCAGCCGATCTGCTAGCAGAGAACCCCAGAGATTACTCCAAGAAGCCAAAACCTCGGGAAGTCTTGAAAAACAAGGGTTTCCGAGGATATGGTCCCGTAGCTCAGCAGGATAGAGCGGTCGCCTCCTAATAAAGCGGTTGACGCCCGCCAAAAATGAGTGACGGGATTCCCCTGACAGGGCAAATCTGCACTTCCAAAGCGATCTGGACGGCCGCCAAACTGCTAACAGAAGGCGGGCGTTCAGTCAAAAATGAGGTGTTAATACCCGACCAAGGCAAGATTCCAGCTAACAGGTCACCCGATCTGCTAACGGATATTGCCAGTATATACCAAGAGACAGAATTCTTCAAGCTTCGGAAATCCTTGAAAAATAAGGCTTTCCGGGCACATGGTCCCGTAGCTCAGCAGGATAGAGCGGTCGCCTCCTAAGCGACAGGCCGTGGGTTCGAATCCCGCCGGGATCACCAAAATTGCCTG